>NZ_CP133465.1:1630000-1930000 GCF_031191185.1 Prevotella nigrescens
CTTATCTCTGGTGTCTGCATAGATGTGCGGTCGTTGGTTGTTCTTTTCAAACGGTTCAGCGTGAACGCATACTCTGTTCCGATATTCCAACGAGTGCTTAAATCGGCAAATCCGCCTACTCTCCAATAATAGTCTCTCGCTGGAATACGATTGTTACTCATAGAATTATAATCGTATGAAGGCAGGTTGAAAACTCGCTTTATACGCCCTTCGCCATTATTCTTGGCAGTAATGGGGTTGGAAAACGAAGCATACAGGTTTACTTTGTTCCATCTTGAAAACACCGAAACGGATGCAGTGTTGCGGAAGAATGTGTTGGCAACGTTCAAACGGTTTTCTATCGAGCCATTCACTCCGTTATCTTTCTGCTTCCGAAGAACAATATTAATCACTCCGCCCTGCACGTTGGCATCTTGCGAAGCATCAGCAACCGTCTGGACTTCCACCTTGCTGATATCCGAAGAACGCAGACTTTGCAAGTAGCTTATCAATGCTGCACCTTCCATTCGTATTTCGTGCCCATTGAGAAGAACCTTCACTTTCCCTCTGCCATCTATGCTAATACCGCTCTCGGTTACTGCCACATGAGGAACAGATGCCAACACTTCGTCCATTGTCTTGTTTTCGTCTTCACGCATTTGCACGATTATTTTGTTGCCTTTATTCATTGTTCTGCTTGCAACAACAGTAACTTCCTGCAACAAATGCTGCTTCGATACATTAACAGTATCAGCGAACGAGACGAACACAGAGAGCATAATATTCAAAAATAGCATAGCCGTTTCATTCTTTTATTAAATGTTTTCAAACATCTTTCTTTCAAGACACCCTTCCAATGGTTTTATTGAAGATAGGTAACTTTTGCAGTAAGCACGCCTTTCTTCAAATCTTTTTCAGTGAAAATCTGCTGTATAAATCCTTCCGTTGGGCGGCCGTATTCGTCCCTATCCAACTGTTTGTTCCCGTTTGCGTCAATAAAGGCACTTACTTTAAACTTACTCCACTCGGGCATTTCAAGTGTTATTTCCATCTTGTGCCCACTCACTGCTTGCATCAACATTACAGGCTTAGCAGCATTATCGGTCGCATCTAAAGTTTCTACCATTATTAAAAGCGTCCCTTCTGTTTCTCTAATCCCGTTAATGGATAACGTTACGGTTTTACCGCTACACAATGCGCATACGGCAAAAGTAATGATAGATAATAGTAATCGTTTCATAATTGGTTTCCTTTAATTTATTAATTACGCTGCAAATATAATGTAGTTTATAATATAAACCAAATATAACGACTGATTACAAGATAGTTATAACTTTATTTAACATACAAAAACAATAAGAGGACACACCGTTTAAACGATGTATCCTCTTGTTATTTATGTTGTTTCTGGCTACTTCTGAAGATTAGTAGTCAAGCTTTTACTTTACCAAATACTATATATTAAACAAGGTATTGGTTTGATATACTTTCGTTGTTCACAACACGACGGATTGTTTCTGCAAACATATCGGCAACCGAAATCTGCTTAACCTTTGAACATCTGTCGGTGTATGGAATAGAATCGGTAAATACAATCTCTTCTATTGCAGATGCTTCTACTCGTTCGTTGGCTGGTCCGCTCATCACACAGTGCGATGCGCAAGCACGTACACTCTTCGCTCCCGCTTCCTTCATAATATCAGCAGCCTTCGTCATAGTGCCTGCAGTGTCTACCATATCGTCTACAATAACAACGTTCTTGTCCTTTACATCACCGATAATCTGCATTGTTGCAACCTCATTGGCACGTGCACGTGTTTTGTTGCAAAGCACTAATGGACAGCCAAGATACTTTGCGTATGTGTTTGCACGCTTAGAACCACCAACATCAGGACTGGCTATTACCATATCTTTCAAGCGCAGGCTCTGCAAATATGGAAGTAACACACCGCTTGCATAGAGGTGATCCACAGGTACATCGAAGAATCCTTGAATCTGGTCTGCGTGTAAATCCATTGTAATAAGACGGTCAATACCGGCTACACTGAGCAAGTCGGCAACTAATTTTGCACCGATACTCACACGTGGTTTGTCTTTTCTATCCTGACGCGCCCAACCAAAATAAGGAATAACAGCAATAATGTTGCGGGCAGATGCACGCTTTGCAGCATCAATCATCAAGAGCAGCTCCATTAGATTGTCAGAGTTAGGGAATGTACTTTGTACAAGATATACGTCTTTTCCACGAATACTCTGTTCGTAAGAAACCACAAACTCTCCATCAGAGAAGCGTGTCATTAACGAATTGCCTAAAGGACAACCCAAACTTGCACAAATTTTTTCTGCCAAGTATCTCGTCTTTGTTCCCGAGAATACTAAAAAAGAGTTTTCTTCACTCATTTCTATTAGTTGTTAAATATAGGTGTTATATTGATTATTCTATTGCTTGTTGAAGTTTCTGAAAGTACTTTATGATACCTTTAAAATCGATGTCGGCATGCAAATCGAACTGATTCCAAAACTCTCTGCCTACAACGACTCCTCCAAATCCATATTGCTTTATGTCAGGAACCCGTTCCAGGGTTATTCCTCCCATAGCATAAACACGTTTCCCAAGCAGTCCCTGGTCTTTCAGTTCGTTCAGTTCCAAATCGGAAAACGTATGCTCTTCAACTGTTACATTGCAATCATCACCGTACATATTACCTAAAAACACATAGTCTGAGTTCTTCTTCATCTCTTTCAACCACATAGAGTTCCGGCATGTTCTTCCAATTTGTCCTTTATAACCGATAGGTGGTACGGCATTCTCCGTATCGAGATGAATACCTGCCAACTGTTTTTCTGCTTTAAGATAATAATGTTGATGGATTGTGATATATTTATGATAGATTTTCGGAATAAGCGACAGCAAACGTTCTAAATAGAGGGCAGATTTCTCATTCTTCGAGATATGGAGATTGTCAAGTCCTTCCTCGAAGAGTGCAGTCAATATTTTATCTTCTTCCACAAAGTATGTGGATTTAGTCATAACGACCAGTTTCATACCCAGCAATTTGATGCAAAGGTAAATATTATTTCCGAGTTTTACAAACTTTTCTGTATATTTGCAAAATGAAAATAAACACAACTACATTCGAGGAACTGCATCGCCCCGTCTATATATTAGAGGAAGCGAAGCTGCGCAACAACCTGTCGCTTATATCGTCCATAGCAAAAGAGGCTGATATTGAAATTATCTTGGCTTTCAAAGCCTATGCCCTTTGGAAGACATTCCCTATTTTCCGCGAATATATTAATGCCACAACAGCATCGTCGCTCTACGAAACCAAGTTGGGCTACAACGAGTTTGGCGCACCTACACATACCTTCTCGCCTGCTTATACCGATTATGAAATAGACGAAATTGCACAATGCTCATCGCATTTGGTGTTCAATTCGCTCTCCCAGTTCAATCGTTTCCACCTGCAATCAAAGCAAGCCAACAGCAACATAAGTATCGGATTGCGCGTCAATCCAGAATATTCTGAAGTAGAAACATTACTTTATAACCCCTGCGCAGCAGGCACTCGCTTTGGTGTTTCAGCCGACAAACTACCCCAACAGCTACCTGCCGACATTGAAGGCTTCCACATTCACTGCCACTGCGAAAGCGGCAGCGATGTCTTCGAACGTACACTGCAACATATTGAGGACAAGTTTTCGCAATGGTTCAAGCAGATTAAATGGATAAATTTCGGTGGCGGACACCTTATGACACGCAAGGGTTACGACATAAAACGATTAGTCAGCATACTGCAAAAGTTCAAAACGAAGTATCCACATCTTAAAGTAATATTAGAACCAGGTAGTGCATTTGCTTGGCAAACAGGTTCTCTCGTATCGCAAGTTGTAGATATAGTAGAAGACAAGGGCATAAGCACAGCCATATTAAACGTCAGTTTTACTTGCCATATGCCCGACTGTTTGGAAATGCCCTACTACCCCGATGTGCGTACAGCCAAGCACGTTAAGGATAGCGAACAGCACGCAAAGAACGTTTATCGTCTGGGAGGAAACAGCTGTTTGAGTGGCGATTGGATGGGATATTGGCGGTTTGACCATGAGCTACAAGTGGGCGAAAATATTATTTTCGAGGATATGCTGCACTACACAACCGTTAAAACCAATATGTTCAACGGTATCACCCACCCCGACATTGCCTTGTTGAAACAAAATGGAGAACTGGAAACGCTGCGCAACTTTACTTACAGCGACTATAAGCAACGTATGGATTAAGGCGAAGTAAATGCTATTTTCTCATAAAAATATCTGCCAAAATACTGAAATCAAATGCTATGGCATATATTTTGCATAATCAGAAAATAATCAGAAATTAAAAACATAAAGCAGGAGACTAAAAATGGCATTCATAGACTATTATAAAATATTAGGTGTAAAGAAAGACATACCACAGAAAGATGTCCGCGCAGCTTATCGCAAACGCGCAAAACAGTTTCACCCCGACCTTCACCCTAACGACCCGAAAGCAAAGGCGAAGTTCCAGGCACTGTCAGAAGCCTACGAAGTAATCGGCGACCCAGATAAACGCGCCAAATACGATAAATATGGTGAACAATGGCGCAATGCTGACGCTTTTGAACAATCAGGAGGCGGAGAACAAGGTTATAGTAATTATAATACAGCTTTCGACGGATTCGATTTTAGCGGAATGGGCGGCGGATTCAGTAGTTTCTTCCAGGATTTGTTCGGAGGGGGAGCAGGAAGTAGCTTCAATAGACGGACAAGTTACCGAAAACCAGCTCCAAGAGACAGAGAAGTTGAACTCGGTATAGATTTATATACAGCTTTATTAGGGGGCGAAGTTGTTGTTATGTTGCCCGAGGGACGGAAAATCAAACTGAAAGTAAAACCTTATACTCAAGATGGCACTAAGGTTAGAATAAAGGGCAAAGACGGTTCGGTTGACACAATATTGACTTATAGGGTTAAACTACCGACTTCTCTAACCGAGAACCAGAAAGAACATTTACGTCAGATGCGTGATAATGCTTAAGATTTGTACTAAACCTTATCAAATAAAAGCACATCTCAAAACCTATTGTTTTGCGTTCCCAAAACGGTTGTTTTGCACGGCGAAAGCATAGGTTTTGCGATGTGAAACAGGCACTTTTTGTGTGTAAAAGTGTAATTGTCTCTTTTTAAGAGGATTAGCTTTACAAAACAAAATATATCTTCCAAGGCTGGCTTGCAACTCTCAAGAGAAGTTTTAAAGATACTGCAAGATGCCACTTATCTTGCTTACGGTAACAAGATGTTTGTGTTCGTACTCGTCGGCATGCTCATGTTGCCACAATATTTTAGACGGTATATGGATAGCATAACCGCCTAACTCCAAGACAGGTGCTATATCGGAACGGAACGAATTGCCCACCATGACAAGTTCACTGACGGAACAATCGAAACGTCTGCAGAGCATTTCATATTCCTTCTGCGTTTTGTCAGACACCACAACGATGGCATCGAAGAAGGCTTCCAAGCCCGAACGCTTCAGCTTGTTCTCTTGATCCAACAGCTCTCCCTTGGTAAAAACCACCATCTTATAATCTTTTCGTGCGCTGCTCAAGGTGCTAAGTACAGTTCGTACACCTTCTAAAGGAGTGGCAGGCATATTCAACAAGCCTTTTCCGAAGTCTAAAATCCGGGCTATCTTGTCGGTTGGAAGGTTGCCATTGCTCATCGAAACCGCATTCTCGATAAGCGAAAGCACGAAAGCCTTGCTGCCATAACCCAGCAAAGGCATATTAACGGTTTCGGTTTTGAACAGCTCGGAAGAAACTTCTGCGGGCGTTCCGTAATCGCTCAATATATTTTGGTATTCCTTTTCCGCAGCATCGAAATGCGACTGACAGTCCCACAAGGTATCGTCAGCATCAAAAGCAAGCAGTTTTATCTTATCTTTTCCAATCATTCCGCAAATTTAATAAATAAAAAACGAAAAACATTCTACATTTATTATTTACTCGAGGGGTTGTTTGAAAAAATATAGTATCTTTGTATCTCTAAAAGAATTAATCTCTCCTAACATAGATGACACTTCAACAATTAGAATACGTTATGGCTGTTTACCGATGCAAACATTTTGCAAAGGCTGCCGACTACTGCAACGTTACCCAGCCTACGCTGAGTTCGATGATACAGAAATTAGAAGAAGAACTGGGCGTAAAGATATTCGACCGAAGCAAGCAACCCATCAAACCGACTACCGAAGGAATGCTCATCATAGAGCGGGCATGGAGCATTCTCGTGCGGGCAAAGCAGCTGAAAGAGGTTGTAGAGGAAGAGCGACATTCGCTTTCAGGGACTTTTCACATAGCCGTACTGCCCACCATAGCCCCCTACCTTATCCCGCGCTTCCTTCCGCAGTTCATGAACGAATACCCCGCGCTGGATATTCGCATCACGGAAATGAAGACAGAAGACATACACAGGGCACTGAAACACGGCGATATAGACGCCGGAATCGTTGCACAGGTAGAAGGACAGGAAGATTTCGACAGCCAGCAACTCTATTTTGAGAAGTTCTTCGTCTATGTATCGAAAGGCGATGCCTTGTTCAACAACAAGGCAATCCGCACATCCGATTTAACGGGCGAATACCTTTGGCTGCTCGACGAGGGGCATTGCTTCCGCGAACAACTCGTAAAATTCTGCCACTTAAAGTCGGCTGCGAAAAGCAAAAAGGCTTACAACCTTGGCAGTATCGAAACTTTCATGCGCATCGTAGAGAGCGGAAAGGGCGTAACATTCATTCCGGAGCTTGCGCTCGAACAGCTTACCGAAGTGCAAGAAGAATTAGTGCGTCCCTTCGCCCACCCCATTCCCACACGCGACATCATTTTACTCACACAGAAAAACTTCCTTCGTACCTCGCTGCGACAACTCGTCATAGACAAGATTCGTGCCTCTGTTCCAGCAGGTATGCTACGAATGAACAAGACACAGCAGGCACTATAAAGTCTATCAAGACCTTCCATTGGGACGCGTTTAATCACCTAAAAGCTCTTAGATTGTTCAGTGCAGATAGCAATATGAACAATAGCAGGCAAACAAGAACTGCACTCGTGTTATTTAGTGTGAAATGTTTGCCACTCTCATTTCTTTTTTATAATTTTGAAGTCGAAAACGTAATAAGACGTCAGAAATCACCCCTACAAGTGTGGAAGGGCAGTCTTGAAAGAAGGATAACATTCGGTTTGCCATCTGAGAAAACAAATCGGTTACCCTTGCGGCAAGCAAAAAGGAAAAAGAGATAAAGAACATTTTTTAATAATACATTTACAAAAGTAAAATTATGAAGATTGAAAAAGTACACGCTCGTGAGATTATCGACTCACGTGGCAATCCTACCGTTGAAGTTGAAGTAACACTCGAAAATGGTGTAATGGGTCGTGCAAGCGTACCATCAGGTGCATCTACAGGTGAGAACGAGGCACTCGAACTTCGCGATGGCGACAAGAAACGTTTTGGCGGTAAGGGTGTTTTGAAGGCAGTAGAGAACGTAAACGATATTATTGCGCCCGAATTGAAAGGTTTCCGCGTAACCGACCAACGCGCAATCGACTATATGATGTTGGCACTCGATGGTACTCCTACCAAGAGTAAGCTTGGCGCTAACGCTATTCTCGGCGTTTCTTTGGCAGTAGCACAGACAGCAGCCAAGGCTCTGGATATGCCTTTGTACCGCTATATCGGTGGTGTCAATGCCTATACATTGCCTGTTCCAATGATGAACATCATCAATGGCGGTGCACACTCTGATGCTCCTATCGCATTCCAGGAGTTTATGATACGCCCTGTCGGTGCTGACAACATTCGTGAAGCATTGCGAATGGGTGCCGAAATCTTCCATACATTGCAGAAGAACCTTAAGAAACGTGGTCTTTCAACAGCCGTTGGCGACGAAGGTGGCTTCGCTCCCAAGTTCGAAGGTATCAAAGATGCACTCGATTCAATTATGCAAGCTATCAAAGATGCAGGCTACGAACCTGGCAAAGACGTCAAGATAGCCATGGACTGCGCCGCTTCTGAATTCGCAACATTAGAGAATGGCAAGTGGTTCTACGACTACAGCAAGCTCAAGAACGGTATGCCAAAAGATCCTAACGGCAAGAAACTCACAGCCGACGAGCAGATTGCATACTTGGAAGAACTCATTACAGAATACCCTATCGACTCTATTGAGGACGGTCTCGACGAAAACGACTGGGAAAACTGGGTTAAACTTACCGCTAAGATTGGTGATCGCTGCCAGTTAGTAGGCGACGACTTGTTCGTTACCAACGTCAAGTTCCTCGAAAAGGGTATCAAGATGGGTGCAGCAAACTCAATCCTTATCAAGGTTAATCAGATTGGTTCTCTGACTGAAACACTCGAAGCTATAGAGATGGCGCACCGTGCTGGCTACACAACAGTTACTTCTCACCGTTCTGGTGAAACAGAAGACACCACCATTGCAGACATTGCTGTGGCAACAAATTCTGGTCAGATTAAGACTGGTTCAATGTCTCGTACAGACCGTATGGCTAAATACAACCAGCTTATCCGTATCGAAGAAGAGCTCGGTTGTACTGCAAAATACGGTTACAAGAAGATTAAATAATATCTTTTTAATACGCAACAACAAAGGGATAGACGAACGGTCTATCCCTTTGTTCGTTATATACCGGAGTAGAAAAGAACAAGATATTATATTGTTTACACTAAAAAAGAATATAGAAAACATTGTTTTAAAATATAAAACATTGATAATTAGATAATTAAAGTACTGTATAGATATTTTCAATTGCCCGATAGAGATTATCTGTTGGACACTATTTTATATGTGTCTACCTTTGCATCGTAAAACAAAACAACAGACAAAGAGATTGAAAGTTTAAATTAATAACAACAACTATCGATGTGCCGACGGTGCCAGACCGAAAGCCATTGAAAACAAAACAACAGAAAAATGGAAACAATTATCAATGCTACAGCTCCTGAATTTAAGGTTCAGGCATTCCAAAACGGTGAGTTCAAAACAGTATCAAATGAGGATATTAAAGGCAAGTGGGCTATTTTCTTCTTCTATCCGGCTGACTTTACATTTGTATGTCCTACCGAACTTGTAGACCTCGCAGACAAATACGAAGAATTGAAGGGTATGGGTGTTGAGGTATTTTCAGTAAGCTGCGATACTCATTTCGTACACAAGGCGTGGGCAGATGCTTCTGACAGCATCAAGAAGATTAAGTACACAATGCTCGCCGACCCTCTCGCAGTATTGGCAAAAGGCTTCGGTGTCTACAAAGAAGACGAAGGCGTGGCTTATCGCGGTACATTCCTCGTAAATCCCGAAGGCAAGATTAAGTTGGCTGAAATACAAGACAACTCTATCGGTCGTAATGCTGACGAGCTTGTTCGCAAGGTTAAGGCTGCACAGTTCGTAGCTTCTCACCCAGGCGAAGTTTGCCCTGCAAAGTGGAAAGAAGGTGCCGAGACTTTGAAACCAAGCATCGACCTTGTAGGCAAAATCTAAGCAAACGGCTGACAGAAAAGATTTTTCACTATACAAAACATTATGGATAGTCTCTCACTCTCCTATCAGCCTTTCCTCAAAAGGATAAAAAGGCAGGATAGGAAAGTAGGAGACTTTTTCTTTAAACTGCCGACAAGACTAAGAAGATTGCATTCTATAACAAACGATACAGACTAATTTAAAAAGCAGAAATATGTTAGATAAAAATATATCAGACCAGGTAAGAGGCATATTTGCATCGCTTAAATCGCAGATAACCTTTGCGGCGACAAGCAGAAAAGACGACGAGAAGAAAGCCGGACTACTGGAATTTCTCAACGATATAGCCTCAACATCAGAAAAATTGTCGGTTAGCTTCACTGAAAAAGAGAACACGCAGCTCAGTTTCAAACTACTGAAAGATGGTAACGAAACGGGTATTACATTCCGTGGAATACCAAACGGACACGAATTCACATCGCTCCTTCTGGCTGTTCTCAACACCGACGGACAGGGCAAGAACTTCCCCGACGAAGCAATACAGCGCAGAATAAAATCGCTGAAAGGCAAAATCGTACTGAAGACATACGTTTCGCTTACGTGTACCAACTGCCCTGACGTTGTACAGGCACTCAACCTCATGTCGCTCATCAACCCCAACATCAGACACGAAATGGTAGACGGCGGTATCTACCAGCAGGAAATAAGCGACCTAAACATACAAGGAGTACCCGCTGTGTACTGCAACAACGAGTCGTTGCACATCGGACGGGGCGACCTTGGCATACTTTTGCAAGAGTTGGAAGACATGGTGGGCAGCGAAACTCTTGAAAACGGAGAGGCAACAGAGCACGAATACGATGTAATTGTCGTGGGTGGCGGTCCTGCCGGTGCATCGGCAGCAATCTATTCTGCACGCAAAGGTTTGAAGGTGGGCTTGGTTGCAGAACGAATTGGCGGACAAGTAAACGACACAACAGCCATTCAGAACCTTATTTCTGTGCCTAATACAAACGGAACACAACTTGCTGCCGACTTAAAAGCGCACCTTTCTGACTACTCAATCGAGCTTTTCGAGCACCGGAAAATTGCAAGCGTAAGTTTGAAAGAGAAGATAAAAAGCATCAAGGTGAAAGGTGGAGAAGTGTTCAAAGCCCCTGCCGTAATCATCGCAACGGGTGCAAACTGGCGCAGACTGAATGTCGGAGACGAAGCTAAATACATCGGACACGGCATACACTTCTGCCAACATTGCGACGGACCTTTCTATAAAGGCAAGAACGTTGCCGTGATTGGTGGTGGAAACTCTGGCTTGGAAGCTGCCATCGACCTTGCGGGCATCTGCAATAAAGTAACGGTTTTTGAGTTTGGCGATACTCTTCGTGCCGATACCGTATTGCAGGAAAAAGCTAAGCAGATAGAAAATATGAGCATTTTCACCAATGCACAAACAACCAACGTGAAGGGCGACGGTACGAAACTGACAGCACTGACCGTTAAAAACCGCCTGACAGAGGAAGAGAAAGACTACGAATTTGATGGCGTTTTCGTGCAAATTGGTCTTGCACCCAACAGCGATGCTTTCAAGGAAGAACTGGAACTGACACCACGCAATGAGATTAAAGTAGACGAATTCTGCCGTACTGCCCTTCCGGGAGTCTATGCAGCAGGCGACGTTTCTAATGTTCCATACAAACAAATCGTTGTTGCTATGGGCGAAGGTGCCAAAGCAGCCTTGTCGGCATTCGACGACCGTCTGCGTGGTATTATCTGACAGAGACTTAAAACAAAGGCGGACAAGAATATATAAAAGGGAGGGAACAGTGTATCAAGCACATTGTTCCCTCTCTCTATTATAGTGATAGCCAATATATATCTGAGCGTTTGATTTGCTTTCTGCCACTCAAGGCAACTGTTGAAAGCCTCTTCTCTTTTGTAAAGACAACTTCATTAAAAAGCGATAGCTGCACTTTGACATTGCAAAACCCATTGTTTTGCGTTCTAAAAGGGTGGCTTTTACCGTGTAAAGCAGCCTGTTTTGGAACGCCAAGCCATAAGATTTCTAATATATTGAAGTATAGATAGTTATACAATAGTTGTGCTTATGAAAAATACTTACACATCTATTTCTTTCTTCCCACCTATATAATAATGCGAGTTTGGTGTAAGAATTTGAGCTCAAAGAAACATCACTTCTTTTTAATTGTAAGCATATTAAATCATCGTTAATTCCTTTTTAAAATATCTTATAAATAATCTATAAGCGTAATTCTTATATCGAACTCACATATTTATAATGAAAATGCCTATTATAGGATTTGTGTATGTTGATGGAAATTAGTACTTTTGCATTCAATTTGGCACAGATTCAGAATTACAGAGATAAATAAAAACAAACAAAATAAATGAACATTTCATACAAATGGCTAAAGGAATACGTTGATTTCAGCCTTGAACCACAGGATTTAGCGGCTGCGCTGACCTCAACAGGATTGGAAGTTGGAAGCGTAGAAGAGGTTGAAACTATCCGTGGCGGACTGAAAGGACTCTTTGTAGGCAAGGTGCTTACCTGCGAGGAACACCCTAATTCCGACCACCTGCACGTTACAACGGTAGACCTTGGCAAAGGCGAACCACAGCAAATAGTATGCGGCGCAGCCAATATAGCAGCAGGACAGAAGGTTATCGTGGCAGATTTAGGCTGTGTACTGTACGATGGCGACGACTCTTTCACCATCAAGAAGAGTAAGCTGAGAGGTGTCGAGAGTTTGGGAATGATTTGCGCTGAAGACGAAATCGGCGTAGGAACAAGCCACGACGGCATCATTGTTCTGCCCGAAGATGCACAAGTGGGCATGCCTGCAGCCGAGTATTATCACCTTGACAGCGACTGGCTGATTGAAATAGACATTACTGCCAACCGTGCCGATGCGTTGAGCCATTACGGCGTAGCGCGCGACCTTTACGCATGGTTGAAGCAAAACGGATACGAAACATCGTTGCACCGCCCCGACTGCGATAAGTTTGTGGTAGACAACCACGACCTTCCTATCGAAGTAAAGATAGAAAACCCTGACGCTTGCCGTCGCTATGCGTGCCTTAGCATTACCGATTGCGATGTAAAAGAAAGTCCGCAATGGCTGAAAGACAGGCTCAACGTAATTGGCGTTCGCCCTATCAACAACATTGTAGACATTACCAATTACGTTATGATGGCTTACGGACAACCTATGCACTGCTTCGATGCAGATATGGTAACAGGTAGGCAAATCATCGTGAAAGACAAGAACGAAGGCAAGAAGTTCATCACGCTCGATGGCGAGGAACACACGCTTGGTGAACACGACCTTGCTATTTGCAACGCCGAAGAACCAATGTGCATTGCCGGAGTATTCGGCGGAAAGGGCAGCGGAACATACGAAAACACACGCAACGTAGTGTTGGAAAGTGCCTACTTCCACCCTACTTGGATTCGCAAGAGTGCGCGCCGCCACGGTCTTTCTACCGATTCGAGCTTCCGTTTCGAGCGTGGCATCGACCCCAACGGAACCATTTATGCCCTGAAACAAGCAGCCATTCTCTGCAAGGAGCTGGCAGGCGGCAAGGTAAGTATGGACATTTGCGACGTATATCCTACGAAAATGGAAGGTTTCCCCGTTCGTCTGAACTACGAATATGCCAACCGCCTTATCGGAAAACAGCTCGGCGCAGACACGATTAAGAGTATTGCAACAAGTCTTGAAATGGAAATCGTGAAGGAAGATGCCGAAGGACTCGACCTTATCGTGCCTCCCTACCGTGTAGACGTAAAGCGTCCGTGCGACGTTATCGAGGATATTCTTCGCATCTACGGCTACAACAACGTTGAAATTCCAACCGAACTGAAGTCTTCTCTCACCATCGCCGAAGATGCAGACAAGAACTTCCATAGGGAAGACATTGTGAGTGAGCAGCTTGTCGGTGCAGGTTTCAACGAGATTTTGAACAACTCGCTTACTGCACAGTCTTACTACGAAGGCGCAGAACTCAATGCCTATCCGTGGGAACAGACCGTAAAGATAATGAATCCGCTATCGAGCGACTTGGGCGTAATGCGCCAGACACTGCTCTTTGGTGGCTTGGAAAGCATTCGCCGCAACGTGAACCGCAAGGCGCAAAACCTGAGATTCTTTGAAGTCGGCAACACTTACAGATACGAACAAGACAGGTGGAGCGAGGAAAGCCCTGTCAAGGCATACCGCCAAGAATACCATCTGGCACTCTGGATAACGGGCAAACGCGTGCAGGGTTCGTGGGCACACGCCGACGAGGAAAGCACTTTCTACGAACTGAAAGCCAACGTTGAGAACATTCTACGCCGTGTCGGAATGGCACAAAACGCACTTGTTGCCGAAACATCGCAGAACAACATCTTCGACAAAGGTATGGAACTGAAGACCCGCGGCGGTAAAACCATCGTCGAAATGGGTATCTTGAGCCACAAACTATTGAAGAAAATAGACATCGCACAAGCAGTTTTCTATGCCGATGTGAACTGGACAGAGCTGATGAAAGCCATTCGCAAGAACAAGCTACAGTTCCAGGAAATATCGAAATATCCAAGCGTCAGCCGCGACTTGGCACTCTTGTTGGATTCCAACATCGAGTTTGCACAGATAGAAGAGATTGCCCGCCAGACCGAAAAGAAACTCCTGAAGAAAGTCGAACTCTTCGACGTTTACGAGGGCAAGAACCTCCCCGAAGGCAAAAAGAGCTACGCCGTGAACTTCATACTTCAAGACGAGACGAAGACTTTGAACGACAAAGCGATTGACGCCATTATGCAGAAATTAATTAAAAATATAACAACAAAACTCGGAGCAGAACTCCGATAAAACACAACTCCAATGGGAAGAGCATTTGAATATCGCAAGGCTACAAAGCTAAAGAGATGGGGCCACATGGCTCGCACGTTTACAAAATTAGGTAAAGAAATTGCCATTGCCGTAAAGGCAGGCGGTCCTGAACCTGAAACCAACCCGCGCTTGCGTGCTATCATCGCAACCTGCAAACGCGAGAATATGCCAAAAGACAATATCCAACGCGCCATAAAGAATGCAATGGGCAAGGACACAAGCGACTATAAAGAGGTGCCATACGAAGGATACGGTCCGCACGGAATAGCCATCTTCGTAGAAACACTGACCGACAATACCACCCGCACCGTGGGCGATGTCCGCTCTGTCTTCAACAAATTCAATGGAACACTCGGCACACAAGGCTCGTTGGCATTCCTTTTCGACCACAAAGCCGTGTTTACCTTCAAGGTGAAGGAAGGCATTGATATGGAAGAACTCATTCTCGACCTCATCGACTACGGTGTAGAAGACGAGTTCGACCAAGACGATGAAGAAGGCGAAATCACCATTTACGGCGAACCTACCAGCTTTGGCGAAATACAAAAGCATTTGGAAGACAACGGTTTTGAAATCACTTCTGCCGAATTTACCCGCATTCCGAACGACCTAAAGGACGTTACCGACGAAGAACGCCAAACCATCGACAAGATGATTGAAAAGCTCGAAGACTTCGACGACGTACAGAACGTTTACACAAACATGAAGCCAGCAGAGTAATATACTTGCCATATTATCGGTGTCCGATAAAGTTTTTATAAGCTGTGTCCCTTCGTTTAATTATGATCTGAGAAAACGGACCGATTGCTTTGTGTATTCAGCCCCTCTTATTTCTTTTGTATTTGTATAATAAAAATGAAATAAAATGGGCAAAAGTACACTTTTCATTGGATATCCGTTGTCGATCATTTCAATATGAATTTTCCGCTTGTTTCTAACTATTTGGCAGACATAAACAAAAGTTTCTATACAGATCAGGAAAGGACAGGCTTTTCATTGACACCGTCTATATGTCTAATGGACGTTAAGTTATGATATAATAATGTTAATTTAGATAAATTATTAAAGGAAGAATAAACTTTATAGTTATTTTTGCATCATAGTTAAAACCAAGAAAAGAATAAATATATGAAAAAGTTATTAATGACGATTTTGCTTATGACGATAGGAATAACAATAATGTCGGCACAAAATCAAGCAGAATTCAAATTCGACCAGACAACGATTAATGTTGGAACATTCCCTGCTAGTTCACCAGTGAAGAAAGCTGTTTTCACCTTTACAAATATAGGCAATGCCCCTTTGGTCATTAATGAGGTGATTGCAAGTTGCGGTTGTACAATACCAAAATACGATAAACGCCCTATTGCACCTGGACAAAAAGGTTCAATAGAAATTACTTATAATGGGCAAGGTAAATTCACAGGACACTTTAAAAAGAGTATTACAATAAAATCTAATGCTAAGACTGAAATGACACGTATATATATAGAAGGTGTTATGGAAGCAGCAAAATAGCTAAAGAGGAAGAAGTTAGAAGTGAAAGATAAGAAGTTAGATATAAGTATTTCTAACTTTATAATGAAAATAAGCGGGAAATATTAATAAAATATCTCCCGCTCAGTTTTTATAGATACAATTTCTAACCTAAAGTTGGAACGACAGCCAAAAAAACTACATTGTGTTTAGTTCTATTCTCAAACCAATGTTTGTGTCCTTCAGGACAATAATGTATGTGCCCCACTCTAACAGTCTCTTCTGCGCCATCACAAAATGCCGTTAACTCCCCGCTAACAACATATATTACCTCAAAGGTTCCCTTATGAATATGTTCGCCGCTTCGCGCACCTGGACGAAGTGTTGAATACATAATGCGGGTTTTGTCGTCTACATAGCTACGGGTGTCTAACCTTCCTTCTCCACCTTTGAAACCTTGTATATGTTCCTCAACGATTTTATCAAAATCTATAACCATAATAAAAATTTTAAAGTAAGTGCAAAAATAATAATATTCTTTCGAAACTCAAAAACGTTCACATTTCATTTAGGAAATACGATTCCTCATGTTTTTTTAAAAGATTAAACCTACCATTTCGATAATCTAAACTTAAGAATCCAGAAAGGAATTATTATATACGAAATGAGCGGACACTCTCCATTAACAGAGTATCCACTCGTCTATATCGTTTACATTGTTATCTAAAATGTATAACGCAATCCTATCTGACCACGCCAACGACTGTTGTAGCTGTCATAATCGCGATTTACGTGTGTTCCATCGAACTTGAACAAACCGTCGCCTTCATAGTTGAATGGGCTGAAGTAGCGACCGAAACCATCGCCATAGGTGTGTCCCCAATCCTTGTTGAGCAAGTTCCCAACATTAATTATATCAAAGCTCAACTCCAAAGAATTAACTTGTCCACCCACTTTAAAGCTATACTTCTGTGCCAAGTGAACATCAAAATGATGCTCGAAAGCAAGATTATCTGCATAACGCTTGAAGTATTCGCCACGGTGCTTACTCATATAAGAGTCGTCGGCAATCCATTGTTTCAACAAAGCACGTTGCTGTTCTTCGGAAAGATTGCCCTTATATCCTGCGCCCAATACCTTTGTTATCAACGGATAAGTATTCTTGCTGTTGTTTACGGTAGTTGGCGCAAAGCGCATTTGGTCGATTTGTGCATCAGTAGGAATATACATAAGGTCGTTTCCACGAGCACCATCGCCATTCATATCGCCATACATTTCAATAACGTATGGAGAACCACTACGTCCTTGATAAATCAGACCGATAGTGGTCTGCCACTGCTTGCTTGTACCGTAACCAATATGGTAGTAAGCACTCGCCTGAATACGATGAGGAACATTGTATGCACTGAAGCCGAGTTCTGGGTCGTTAGGATTTCTATAGGTAGTATTAAACATCCAGTTACTACCTGCCACAGAAGAAGTTCCACTGTTCACACTCATAGAACGTGTCCATGTATAACTTGCCATCAAATCAAGTCCGAAGTCGAAATGCTTTTCACCTTTCAACGATAAGTTTACTGTATAACCCTTGTTGGTGTTATACAATCCATACACGTATGCGTATGGAGTGCCCTTTGTAGTCTGCGTAAACATTGGACGGTTGTCCCACGTGTAACCAGTTTCTTGACCGAAGGTTTTGCCTGTTGCTTCAATTGCAAGATTTTTATAATATATATCGTTCAAAGTCTTTGAGTAGATAGCCTCTGCTGTCCAATCTATTCCCAATGCTTTAAAGTCAAAACCAAGATTAAACTTAAGTGTTTGTGCAAACTTGAAGTTATCAGAGAAAATATCTACTTCCTGACTTCCAGCTGACACTTTCAGCTTTTCAGCATTCTCCAATTGCTTGTTAGGGTCGAAGATTAGATTAAGTCCTTTCGGATTATAAACACTGTATTTAGACATCTGAATACCTGTGTTAGTGAAGTTGTTGCTAATCCAAACGTATGGAATACGCCCTGTGAAGACACCTACACCACCACGAAGAATAAATTGACGGTCGTTATTGATATCCCAACGGAAACCTACACGTGGACTCCACAAAGGAGAACTTGACAATTTATGGTCTGTACGAACACCCCAGCCACGCTGTGCAGCATATTCGTTGAACCCTGTATTGGCAGTAGGAGTATCGAAGAAAAGGGGTATTTCCATACGTAAGCCGTATGTAAGTTGGAAAGAAGGAGTAGCGTTCCACTTGTCTTGAACATAGAAACCTAACTGTCCTGCAGAGAATGGAGCTTTCCAACGTGGGTCGCCCGTTACGTCGGTATTAGCCATTCCGAAGCGGTATTGCTTGAAATAAGCATAGTTAGGGTCAAGTTTGTCCGCCATAAAGTCTTCGTAGTACTTATTGAAATGTGCTAAGTCTGCAAAGTTGTAAGTACCGTTTGCATCTTGAATGAAAAGGTTTGCAAACTTATAAAATTCGTTGTGTGTACCAAAAGTAAATGTATGGCTGCCGTTGTACCAAGTAAAGTTGTCTTCAACGGTATAAATATCTTGGTCGAGTTGGTTCGCCATAGACGAACGTTCGTTACCAATATTGAGCGTACCACCTGTTACTTGAAGAGAAATCATTGGGAAAGCCGATGCTACAGCACGCTGGTCGCGCACTCGTACGTAACTTGCACGTGCTTCGTTGCTCAATACTGGCGACAAACGGCTTTGCAATTCAGCTGTGAAAGAGTTTGTTTTGCTTTCAAATGGATAATAATAATGATTATCGTTCAACGATGAAGCACCACTGACATTGTTTAATTGTTTTGCATCTACCAAACTCCAACGGAATGAGAACTTGTTAAAGTCGTTGATATTCCAGTCTATCTTTGCACCAAACTTTTTACTCTTGGTATAAATATCAGGATTACCGAATGCGCCTGTATAGTTGTATCCTTGCTTTGCAGCCATTTCCCTAACCTTTGCAAGCACACCATCGGCTTCTTCCTTAAGGATACGTAAACCTGTCTGGCCGTAACCATTGATATTTGGATATTCTTTATTGGCGTCTTCAAAGTTAACGAAGAAGAACAGTTTATCCTTGATAATAGGACCACCAAGCGTTATACCCCATTGGTATTGTTGCTGTTTCTGATACTTCGGTGCATAACCCGTTCCGTCAGAATAAGGATAATGGCGACCGATAAGGTTCTGATTATTGCCAAATCCATATACGCTTCCATGGAACTTGTTAGTTCCCGACTTTGTTATAGCATTAATTGCACCACCTGTAAAACCACTCTGACGAACATCAAATGGCGCAACATTAATTTGGATTTGCTCAATGGTCTCCATAGAAACAGGTTGTGTGCCTGCCTGTCCTCCATTAGAGCCGTCGGCAGTGAGACCAAATACGTCGTTATTCATTGCACCGTCAATCATAAACGAATTGTAACGGTTGTTTGTTCCTGCAAACGACATTGCACCATTGCTTGATGTTGTCAGCTGGGGATTTAATCTTGCAACATCAGCAATACCGTGTGTGATACTTGGTATCTCGGCTATTTGTTTAGCAGTAAGACTTTGTGCAGCACCATTTTTTGTCCCGTTTATTCCAGCTTTACCAACAACAACAACTTCCTGCAATTCTTTCGAATCTGTTTGTAACTTGCATGATAAATCTTCTACTTCGCCCAAACGAAGTGTTACATTCTGGAAAGTCTTAGTTTGATGTCCTATATAAGATATTTCCACCTTATAAGGTCCACCAACACGCATACCTTGAATGGTGAAACGTCCATCTAAATTTGTTAAACCCCTATAAATTGTTCCAGAAGGTTGGTGCGTAGCTGTAACTGTTGCACCGATGACTTCTTCGCCATTCGATGTAACCTTACCGCTAATGCCTGATGTAGTTATCTGCGCCATTGCCGTAATAGTTAGCGAGAATAACATTCCAAAAAGGAAAAGCAATCTTTTTTGCATAATAAATTAATGTTAAATTCAAATACGTATATTTAATTATGGTGCAAATATAATTAAAATCTATCAAAATATCGTTGCAAACGACGTTAAAATCAGAATAATTTAGCTGAGACTTATTTACGACAAATCAAATTAGCAACAATTATAGCAGTTAATCCAGCTGTTTCAGTACGCAAACGGCTTGTTCCTAAAGTTACACATTGATAGTTATTATTCATAGCCTGACGAACTTCATCAATAGAAAAATCTCCCTCAGGTCCTACTAAAACTGTTATTTCATTAATAGAATTCAAGTGCTTTAAATAGTTAAAGAAGTCAGTCTTTTCTATTTCATCGTAACAGTGACAGATAAATTTCGAACCTACTATTTCTCTACGTACAAAATTGTCGAATGTAACCATATCATTTACAATTGGTTTCCATGGCTTACGGCTCTGTTTCATTGCTGATATTACTATACGTTCTATCCGATCTTTACGTATTGTTTTACGTTCAGAGTAATGGCAATTTAAAAATGAAATCTCATCGAAACCAATTTCTGTCGCTTTTTCAACTAACCATTCTACACGACTAATATCTTTTGTAGGCGCTATAGCAAGATGTAAATATCCAGTCCATGATTTGGTTTGAGGTAACGATTGCTCTATTTTATAATAACAATGTTTGGAATTTGTTAATGTAATAAATGCTTTATAAAAAGAACCTTTGCCGTCCATCAAGAAAATCTCATCACTTTCTTTTAATCGCAAAACTCGAACAGCATGGATTGCCTCGTCTACTGGCAATTCATTACTGTTAGATGCTTCAGGAACATAAAAGTAACGTTCTTCTTTCATTCTATATTACATTACTTTATCTTGATTATCTTTACGCTTTTGTATTTCATCGCGTAAATTAGAAGCCAATTCATAATTTTCATCTTTAATTGCTTTTTGCAAAGCGTCATGGAGCATTGACGAAGTTAATGCGTTCAAAGGAAGTGCAACCTTATTTTTATTCAATTCGTAAGGCACACTCTGTCGTATAAAAAGTTTTTCTTCCATATATAAATCTATCTGCACGATTTTCGACAAAAGAATTGCATCTGAAGCACGAATCGGTATCATCTCATACGTAAATTTATTTATTAATACAACTTTATATTGACCATCAGAGATGGAATTAAATAATATCTCATAGTGTTCAGAATCCATATCAGGATTTATCCAACAAAGAACCTCCGGTAGAAGACTATGGCGAAATGAATTTTCCCCTATTCGAAGATTTAATTCATGCACCATTATCCCATCACAGACAATGGCAACTTGTTTGTCTTCTAACTGATTAGTGAGCACCAAAAGCCCCATATTGGAACCACCAACAATCTCTGTTATTCCTTTAAAAAAAACTTGTATCTTATTCATTACTTTTTTTAGGATGGAACAAAATTGCAAAACTTATCGCAACCATCAGAGCATATCCCGCAAATATAAACCAACAAGTTTTCCAATTTCCTACAGTCAGTATATTATCACCAAACTGTTTTAATTCTGTATAATGGTTTATAATAGCTTGTGCAGCAAGTGTTCCTATAGTAGCTCCGATACCATTTGTCATCAACATAAATAATCCTTGTGCTGATGAGCGAATGGAAGAATCTGTACTTTTATCTACAAAGAGTGAACCTGATATATTAAAGAAATCGAATGCAATTCCATAAACAACCATTGACAAAACGAATAATAACACTCCAGGCATTCCTGGATTACCTAAACCAAATAATCCAAAACGCAAAACCCACCCTAACATCGCTATTAACATCACATTTTTGATTCCATAACGACGCATAAAAAATGGAATAAGTAAAATACAGCAAGTCTCACTTATCTGTGAAAGGCTTATAAGTATGTTAGCATGTTGAACACCGAATGCATTTGCAAACTCGGGCTGTGCTGCAAAACTAAATAGGAAAGGATTTGCAAAACTGTTCGTTATCTGCAAACTTACGCCCAACAACATTGAGAAGATAAAGAAGATTGCCATTTTCTTTTGTTTAAACAGCGAGAAAGCTTTCAACCCTAAAGCATCTACCAAACTCTTCTTTTCGTTGCTCTTTAATATTTCGCAATTCGGCAATGTGAAAGTGTAAAGAAAAAGAATAACACTCACTACACTCGAAGTTATAAATTGGTTTTGATTGCTTTGAAATCCCAATATATCTACCAGCCACATTGTCAATATAAAACCTATCGTACCAAACACACGGATAGGAGGGAAATCCTTCACTGTATCCATGCCAGATTGTGTCAGTGCTGAATAAGCAACGGAGTTGGCTAAAGCTATGGTCGGCATATAAAACGCAACCGACATAGAATAAAGTGTAAAAATAATACTAAAATCTACATTTGTGCCTGCATTTATTCCATAGAAAGCTGTACCAAACATAAAAATACCTGCTACCAAATGACAAAGTCCTAATAATCGTTGTGCAGGTATCCACCTATCAGCAACAATTCCCATCAGTGCAGGCATAAAGATAGAAACAATACCTTGCATAGAATAAAACAGTCCTATATTTTCACCAATACCAACGTTACCAAGATAACGCCCCATTGACGTTAAATATGCTCCCCACACTGCGAACTCTAAAAAGTTCATTAGTGCTAAACGTATCTTTAAATTCATCTCTTAGATTTTTGTTCGACAACAAAAGTACAGCTTTTATAATAAACCACCAAAGTAAAATTAAGTATTTATATTCAAGATGGACAAAAAAATTGATTGTCTCACGACAATCAATCTTTTTTATTAACCTTAATAATCTAATACCATGAAAAACAGGATACAAAGATAAATAATATTTATTATAATGCGCAACCTCTGTAGGTGCAAGTATCCATATATTAACATCATTTAAACAAATATCCGTTCCAATTTAATTTTCTTTGTTTTAATATTATACTAATGTCCTTTTTATCTGCAGGTGAAAGCAATGGTACATCATATTTTATAGTTAAACTATTATCATTTTCAGATAACTCTAATTCGCAGAGCATAACATTTGCCATACTCAATAATTCATTATAGCGTTGTTGCGACATAGAATCTGTTTTTTCGAACACAGGAGCACAATCTAACTCAAATGGTTTAGCTTCCCATTCTTTTGAAAATAACATTAGTTTACTTTCCGCTTTTGGCCCATTCCATGTTTGGACTACAGCTATGTTTGAATCATCTAATCTTTTAATTTCTAACTTAGATGCATCATTTAACCATACACAAATATAGTCATTGGTTAATTTTTCTATACGGGTTGTATCGTGCAAACTATTTATAACTTCTGACTTCATTCTCATCGTAATGTAGTCTGCCAACTCTGTTCTTAAACTTTTATTGAGATATGGCACGAGAGTATCAGGCATTTCAACCCATATCTGACGCATATCTTGTGCGTGTAATGGAATTAAATTGAAATATATCAATAGAATTAAAAGGAATCTTTTCATATTAATTTTAGGCACGTTCTATAAATCCTTCGTTGAAAAATAATTGTTATAACAACGTTCAATTCTTTCGGTCTTTCTGCTTTTATGCGCATAAAAGACAAAAGTCCTACAAAGGTATTTTTAGAACCTGCCCTTAACAAAAAATGATTCATTAATAATACTGTAATATTTTATTGGGAATAAGCAAGTTTTTCCGAAATAATATGTTTTATTCTTCTCATACTTTATTAGAAAGGTGAAAAACTTAAAACACAATTATTTTTATAAGTAGAAATCATAAGCATAGTCCTATTTTTACTGTTATATCCCACTACGAATTTTCCATCATCTGTATTTTCAGAATTGGTTGTTCTATAACTTTCTTTATATTTTTTTGCGAGTTTATTCATTAGTGCTATGGCTTTTCCTCTATTATTACAGCACGTTGTTAGGCGCAATTGATTTAGCTTCCCCTCTTTATTAAAAAAACATTCCGCTTCATTATATCGTTCTCCATCAAAAACAACATTCTTATAAATAGCTTTCTCGTTATTTAATAGATAGGGAACACCAAACATTTTTTCTAACACTTTCATTGTCTCAGTGTTTTCTACCATAAATTTTATGTTGTCAACCTGTTGTTGTGCTGACAACTTAAATGTAAATACAAGTAGGAGAATAATAATTCCTAAAAATTTCTTCATAATTTTTTTATTTTTCTTGTCTGTTTCTTTTGCAAAGTTATATAAAAATGATGAAAGCTAAGCTTTTTTTATAAAAAATCTATCATTTAGGTCGAAGTAATTGGTTACGAACAACCTTATGAATTATGAAGAATCTGTTTTTTCGAACACAGGAGCACAATCTAACTCAAATGGTTTAGCTTCCCATTCTTTTGAAAATAAAATTAGTTTACTTTCCGTTTTTGGTCCATTCCATGTTTGGACTACAGCTATGTTTGAATCATCTAATCTTTTAATTTCTAACTTAGATGCATCATTTAACCATACACAAATATAGTCATTGGTTAACTTTTCTATACGGGTTGTATCGTGCAAACTATTTATAACTTCTGACTTCATTCTCATCGTAATGTAGTCTGCCAACTCTGTTCTTAAACTTTTATTGAGATATGGCACGAGAGTATCAGGCATTTCAACCCATATCTGACGCATATCTTGTGCGTGTAATGGAATTAAATTGAAATATATCAATAGAATTAAAAGGAATCTTTTCATATTAATTTTAGGCACGTTCTATAAGTCCTTCGTTGAAAAATAATTGTTATAACAACGTTCAATTCTTTCGGTCTTTCTGCTTTTATGCGCATAAAAGACAAAAGTCCTACAAAGGTATTTTTAGAACCTGCCCTTAACAAAAAATGATTCATTAATAATACTGTAATATTTTATTGGGAATAAGCAAGTTTTTCCGAAATAATATGTTTTATTCTTCTCATACTTTATTAGAAAGGTGAAAAACTTAAAACACAATTATTTTTATAAGTAGAAATCATAAGCATAGTCCTATTTTTACTGTTATATCCCACTACGAATTTTCCATCATCTGTATTTTCAGAATTGGTTGTTCTATAACTTTCTTTATATTTTTTTGCGAGTTTATTCATTAGTGCTATGGCTTTTCCTCTATTATTACAGCACGTTGTTAGGCGCAATTGATTTAGCTTCCCCTCTTTATTAAAAAAACATTCCGCTTCATTATATCGTTCTCCATCAAAAACAACATTCTTATAAATAGCTTTCTCGTTATTTAATAGATAGGGAACACCAAACATTTTTTCTAACACTTTCATTGTCTCAGTGTTTTCTACCATAAATTTTATGTTGTCAACCTGTTGTTGTGCTGACAACTTAAATGTAAATACAAGTAGGAGAATAATAATTCCTAAAAATTTCTTCATAATTTTTTTATTTTTCTTGTCTGTTTCTTTTGCAAAGTTATATAAAAATGATGAAAGCTAAGCTTTTTTTATAAAAAATCTATTATTTAGGTCGAAATAATTGGTTACGAACAACCTTATGAATTATGAAAAATGCAGTAGGTAATGATTTGACAACCTATCTTCTGCAATGACACACAACGCTTTGCATAACTCGAATAATCTATTGCAAAGGTAATATTAGACGACACGTATCTTATCCAAGAAACAATTGGTCCCCGATGCCACGATACTCTTTCCCAAATCCCAGTCGCATTTTTATTTTCTATCTATGCATTTAACAGAAGAACCTTTTTTAAAGTGGAAAGGGTAGGTTATCACAAGCTCGGTAAGGTCTGCCTTTGTGGTATGTGCCTTAACGTTGATACCTAACTTTAGTCCGTTTAGTGATGGAAACGAATAATTTACGCCAACCCGTTCGTATATTCTTCCACCTAATTCCCGATCTATTGTACCCATTCTTCGATATAAATAGGTTCCTAATGCAACATTCAGCGATAGGTTGTTGTAGAAGATTTCGTGTTTCCCCGCAATGCCAAACGACCAAGGCTTGCAGTCTATGGTGTTTCCTTCTTTTAGTTCCAATTGCTCTATGTGCGGTGCGTATGTATTATAGAAGGCATCTATCCCTATACCTGATGCCCATCTGCGTGCATAACGACACATTAAATTGGCTTGCAACGAATAGGTGGCATATCGTTTAAATTCTCCAGTACGATAGTTAGGTTCCGATTTTGATGTACGGAATTGTGTTATTTGCCAATCTTCGACCAAAGTCTTAGCACCAATACCAACGGTTAAGTCAATATAAAAAGACTTTTTGAAGGGGGCTGATTTGAAACTGTCGTGCTCTTTGATGAGCGTTTCGTAATAAGGATAATAAACAATTCCGACTGACGGACCTATACTGTTTGAGCCTTTGTTTGGGTGATAGAGTGAACCATTGCTATGATGAACGAATTCTAAGCTGGCTCTTACTCCCCATTTTTGAGCAAAGCGGTAAGTTTGATGAATACCAGCTCCGAAGTAGATAAGGAAAGGAGTCCCAATGAAATCGTTGTCTATATTATTGTCTTTATTGTACCATTTATTCGTGTAGCCGACTCCACCACTTAACGAATAAGATGTTTCCCAATGCTTATTGCGATGTATGGCACGCTGAAAGGTACCGTACAACGAAAGTGTATTGCCTAAATAAGAATCGTATGATACTTCTTCTATTTTACTCCAAGCGAAGTCGGGAGACCGATGAAAGCGGACATGGTTGTTCAAGGTATAGCGTAAACCAATGGACAGAGAAGGATAATTAAAATCTTTTGCGTATGAATTATGGTCAGAAGGAAGATAAACATGATTTAATTCTAAGGCAATTGAGCCATTCGCTTCTTCTTTTAGATATTTACGTTGGTTTTTATCTAAGGCGATAACTTTACTTCTCATCATACTTACGGTAAAGCCCCAATGCTGTATAGAATCCTTTACAATAGCTTTTGCTTGCATTGCCACACTGGCAGATGCTATCAATAATATGCCTTTCAGACCAAAATGAGAAACCATGAGCAAGTAAAATATAAAGTTATGATGTATTCAGGACTTAGCAAAAACCGAATATTCTTTCTACGTTCTTGTTCGTTTGCAGGGCAATTCCATCTTCGGTTGTGTTATAAACCTCTGCCAATTTAGCAACAACGTGCACCAAGAACGAACTTTCGTTGCGCTTTCCACGCAGCGGAACGGGTGCCATATAGGGCGAATCGGTTTCAAGAACTATGCGTTGCAGGGGGACAGACTTCAATGTTTCAGGAAGATTTGCTTTCTTGAAGGTGAGTACTCCACCTATTCCCAATACAAAGTTATTGAAACTTAGCAGTTCTGCAGCCTCTTTTTCGTTGCCCGTAAAGCAGTGGAATACGCCTCCCGGCAGTTGTTTCTGGTATTTCCTAAGAATTTTTACCATTTCGTTCTGTGCCTTTCTGCAATGAATCATTAATGGCAAACGCGTTTCAACAGACCATTTCACCTGTTCTTCAAATGCGTCCAACTGTTCTTTTTCAAACTCTCTGCTCCAATAGAAGTCTAATCCTACCTCTCCGACAGCAATATATTTGCTGTTTGCAAGCAGCTCGTTCTTCATTTTCTGCAGCACTTTCTTGTAATTGGCTTTCACTTCTTCGGGGTGCAAGCCCATCATTGGATAAGCAAAGTCTGGAAATTGTTGGCAGACAGTGTTTATCGATTTTATGGAACTCAAGTCGATTGCAGGTATAAATACTTTTGAAACACCTGCGCTTTTGGCTCTTTGTACAACTTCCTGAACGTCGTCTTTAAACTCCGGTCCGTCTAAGTGAGTATGTGTGTCTATTATCATTTCTTTTCGTTTTAGTTCTGCCTGCTAAAGCAGCTTATTGTTTTGTTTTTACTCTTATCACTATAATCTTTCTTCGTTCTTTCTATAATAGTATATAACTCCGAACTTACTGCATTGTTCATACCGCTCTTTCGGTGGAAGATTTGCGAAATGAGCCTCTATAACATTCCATAATTCTAAGATTAAGTCGTCTATTGTGGGACGCAACTCTGCCATAATCTTATTGTCTTTATTGGTGCGGTCTCGTAGTTTTCGCTGTGCAGTATAAGCATCATTGTATATATCGAAATGAGTTGCTACCATTCCTATCGAAGGATTGTAGATGGGTTTTCCACCTTGTTTAATTCTTTCTTTTTCTCCTTTTATAATTTTCGGCGCCCAGAGCAATAACCCATCTGCCGATTTTATGTTTGGCAATGATGTTGCATCTTCGCTTAATTCATAAAGAAGTAATTTCTTTCGTTTAATTTCTCCACGCTCTACCGACATTAAAAGAACTTGTATAAAATGGCTAAGAAACATACAAGCACGATATTGTAAGCCATCTATCTTCTTTGCATTTCTAACTTGTGCTGATAACGATATTTTATATTGTTCGGTGGCTGTAAGCAAACGGTCGTGAAGTGGTTGAGCACTATTTATTAGCTTCCAATCAATGAATTTATTTCTTACAGTATAAATATCATTATTGTCTAATAGAGTCTTCAACGCTTTTAATCGAGCGGCATCAGTTTTGGGTAGACGTCTGTACGGCATAGTAAAGTCTTTCTATAAAAATGAGGAAAACTATTTTTGGCGTTTCATCATTTTCGCAGCATATTCTGCCAATGCTTCTTTGCGTTCATCGGGAAGTTTTACTGCATCGAGGAATTTTTTTCCTTGTTCATAATAAAAGTTCATCTTCTCTTTTGCGAGTTTGTCTATCCCTATTTCGTTATATAATCGTGTTATGGCTACAATTTTTTCTTCAGTATTGAAGTCTTTTTTGTTTATCCAATTCTCAAGTTCAGCCCGTTGTCCAGTATTTGCCTGGTTGAAAGCTGTAATAAGCATATAAGTCTTTTTATTCGAAACGATATCGCCGCCTATTTTCTTTCCGAAAACTTTGGCATCGCCATATACGTCGAGATAATCGTCCTGGAGTTGGAAGGCCAATCCTATTTGTTCGCCGAATTTATACAAATTCTCTGCATCTTCCTGGGTCGCATCGGCTAAAATAGCACCCATTTTTGTGGCACAAGCCAGCAGAACACTGGTTTTGAGGCGTATCATTTCTATATATTCTTCTACGGCTACATCGTTACGCATTTCGAACTCCATGTCATATTGCTGTCCTTCGCCTATTTGCAATGCTGTTTCCGTAAATAAACTCAGGACGGCTTCAAGATGTTTCGTATCGCATTTTGCCAATCGCTCGTAAGCCAAGACTAACATAGAGTCGCCCGAAAGTATGGCTTGATTGGCATTCCATTTCATGTGTACAGTCTGTTGTCCACGCCTCAAAGGAGCTTCGTCCATTAAATCGTCGTGCAAAAGCGTATAATTATGGTAAGTTTCCAATGCACAGGCAGAGGATAAAATCTCTTGCGGATTATCTTTATATAGGTTATAACTTAGCAACATAAGGATAGGGCGTATGCGTTTGCCGCCTAAATCCAATACATATTTGATGGGTTCGTATAGGCTTGCAGGCTTACGGTCGTAAGAAAGCTTGCTTAGGTATTGGTTTATAATCTCCAAAAGTTCATTAGATGTGTACATATCGGAATAAATTTTATATTATCTGAATTATTTCTTTGTAATTTAAGCTGATATTTATTCATCATAAGCTAAATACAATAGGTATTTCCAACAACGATTTGCACGGTCTGTTGTTTTGTATGCCAGGTTTCCATTTGCCCATTGTGCGGACAACTTTAAGAACTTCCTGTTCGAAATCGGTATTTTTAGAATTCTTTATCTTTATATCGCTGACGTTTCCATCTGCATTAACAATAAAGGTTACATCTACTGTGCCTTGCCGTTGAGATTGTTTTGCACTGGCAGGATATTTTATGTTTTTTGTCAGCCACACCATAAAGGAACTCCAGCCTCCTGGTGGAGTTGGTGTTTCTGACAATATACGTTTTTTTATCTTATCGTCTGAACGTTCTATCTTTTTATCGGAATTGTCCTCGGTAAATTTGTTAGTTTCCTTTTTCGCAACCTCTTCAACCTTTGTCGGATCTGGCAGTGAAGTTGCTTGTTGTGTAAGTGTTGGCGTTTCGTTGATATTCGGTGCAGCCGTTTTGTCATCGTCCGATTCAGTATTACCTACTTCGTGAGGCGTAACTTTTTGTGGAGTTTCGCTTCGTTTTATGTTAAGCATGTCTTCCACTGTGGGAGCCTTGTCGTCTTTTTCTTTTGTTAGATTCTGTTGATCTATTGCAGGCAACATTTCTTGGTCATGAAGTTTTAAGTCTTTCAATAAGTTAATGTTCATTTCTTTCTCTTCACCATCTTGTGCAGAATATTCCATTGCAACAAAGAATATAGACAATGCTATAATTAACCCAAGCGCAAATCCTATCCAGCGCTTGTTTTCCAAATCTGCATTATTCGACTTCTTTGTTTCCACCTCTAAACACTAAATTCTGTTGTACAACGTTATACAAATGCAAAGCATTAATTATTGAGATTAATATGCCGATTGCATAATCAATAAACAAAAGTAATAAGATATTCGGAAAAAGATGTATCTTTGTCGATAAATTAAAATACATTAAATGAAAAAGTTTGTTTTCGCCCTCTTTCTCGGACTCTTCTCTACAATATTGAAAGCGCAGGAAAGTCAGACTGAATATAATTTCTTGCGTTTGCCTGTCAGTGCGCATGCAGCTGCATTGGGCGGTGATAATATAACAATCATAGAAGACGACCCCTCACTTATGTTTTCTAATCCTGCATTGGCAGCATCTGTCAGCGATATGACGGTCGGACTTAGCTATATGAACTATATGAAGGGAGCAAATTATATGGGAGTTTCTTTCACAAAAGCAATGAACGATAAGGCAACTTTGGCTGGAGGCATTCAGTATATGAATTATGGCAAAATGAAAGAAGTAGACGAAAACAATGTGCAGCTGGGCGAATTTAATGCAAGCGAGATTGCCGTTGAGGCTATTTTCTCTTATGAATTAGCCCGAAACTTGGTTGGTGGTATTACTGGAAAATTCATAACATCGAATATCGGGAGCTATAACAGCATTGCCGTAGGTGTAGATTTGGGCTTGAATTGGTACGACCCTGAACGTGAATGGTCGGTGTCGGCTGTTGTAAAAAATCTTGGCGGACAAGTAAAAGCCTATGATGATAACTTTGGAAAAATGCCTTTCGACTTGCAAATTGGTGCAAGTAAGACGTTAGCAGCACTTCCTGTACGCATATCGGCTACACTTGTAGACCTTACTCATTATGATTATCGATTTATAAACCACCTGAATTTAGGTGCCGAAATCCTACTTTCAGAAAGCTTATGGATAGGCGGTGGCTATAATTTTCGTAGAGGAAACGATATGAAAATGGGAATTGGAGACGATGAAAGTAGCCACGGAGCAGGTTTTAGCTTTGGTGGCGGTATTAATCTCGAGCGTTTTAAACTGAACTTATCGTACGGAAAATACCATGCGGTAAGCAGTTCCATTATGGTAAACTTGGCTTATGTGTTTTAAATATGATGTGAGATAGAACTAAAATAGAATAAATGAAGAAAATAATAATTGCCATAGATGGTTTCTCTTCGTGTGGAAAAAGCACAATGGCAAAAGATTTGGCACACGAATTGGGTTATATTTATGTAGATACGGGGGCGATGTATCGTTGTGTTGCACTTTATGCTTTGCAGCACGGAATGTTTCTTAAAGACGGCGAAATAAATCTTCCTGAATTGGAGAGCGAAATGCCGAATATAAATATAAGTTTTAAACTGAATAAAGAAACAGGTCGTCCCGAAACCTATCTTAATAATGAAAATGTAGAAAATAAAATACGTACGATGGAAGTATCATCGCATGTAAGTCCTGTTGCAGCTGTTTCGTTTGTCCGTGCAGCACTTGTAGAACAACAGAAAAAGATGGGCAAAGACAAGGGGATTGTTATGGACGGTCGTGATATTGGTACTGTGGTTTTTCCGAATGCAGAATTAAAAATTTTTGTAACAGCCTCTCCGGAAGTAAGAGCACAACGTCGTTACGATGAACTTAAGGGAAAAGGAATGGAAGCTGACTTTAATGACATATTGGAAAATGTGAAACAACGCGATTATATAGATTCTCACCGCAGTGTCTCGCCTTTGCGCAAAGCTGAAGATGCCATAGAACTGGATAACAGTAATATTAGCATTGAAGAACAAAAGCAATGGCTCATAAATCAATATAAGCGCGTGTGCAAAAATTAATATACGCAGCGTAAACACAAGATAACTAAAGTCGGAAAGAAGCGAATTCTTTCTGACTCTTTTATTTGTCGTAACTGAGACTGGATTTAGGAACGAGATGTGGATAAACAATGTTTTGGAAGACGAAAACAATATTGTGTACAACACTGAAAAGCAAATGACAATACATAACATAGATGCATATTCACCAATATTATGATTGGTAAATGGACTATAAATACAGGCTTAATGAAACGATGGGAAAAAGTTGGAAGATAAAGCTGATGATTAACGATATATTCAATACTGCCCGTAAAAATCACTTCACACTTTATAGTGGGGTACGAGAGTTTGAAATACAAAAACTTTCTAATACTCGTTCTGTTGAATGTACATTACACTATAGTTTCAACACAATTAAATCTAAATACAAAGGAAAGGGTGCTGGCAATAAAAAGAAAGATAGATTATAATTATTATAGGCAACATTCTGTTTTAATTAAAACTGTGACAATTTATAATTATAATTTTCAAAATTATAATTACAAAATTATTATTTTTAATAAAAACTTTTTCGTGCCGTAATTACAGCGTGGCAAACTTAAAGTTACAACACAAGACAAAACAAAAGCCAAAAAAGACCCGAATGAGGTGGCGGCTCACAGCCACACCCATAAAATTGGTTTGAAATTTTAGAAAAAGAGAATTGGAGATGCACCAAAACGGTGTGGTTCCTCTTTGGTATCTTATGAGTAATAACAATATAATGACAAGAGAGGGGGGCTCTATCGTGAGATTATCGTTATGAAGAAAAGGAAAGAATGTAGGTAAATTATATATTTTTTGTAAAAAGTGAACTGTTTCTAAAAATAAGGTAGTATATTTGCAAACGATTACAAACAATTAAAAACAAAAATAAATTATGAAAAAGCCATTTAAAGATAATTCAAACCTTAACGTTATGAAGAAAATATTTTTAGCTGTAATGGCACTATTCCTAATGACATCTTGTTGGGATAAAGTTTATGATGAGGGGGGCGGATATTATGACCATATCAGCTACCGAGGTTCCAACAAATATTGGTATAGTATTTATACAATCCCCTCTGGAATAATGATAGACTTTCCTATTCGGGGGGAAGACGAATTGCCTAATTATGACGATAAAAAGCGGGATAGTTGTACGTTTAGAGTGGAATTTACGCGATCTACTTCAGTATATACGACACTTTACAACGAAGCCGACTTTAAGAAATATGCTAATATTTATCATGAAAAGGGCGATGCCAATCTTGATTTTAATGGCTATACTAAACCTGTGGGTATAGAGTATATACATGCTTACTTGTATGTTAATTATAACTTGTTAGATGCCGACGACAATATTCTTATAAGATACAGGAACGATTCGGTCGTTATTGCCAATCATTATGCAAAGGAAATACAAGAGAGCAAAAATCGCTGGATAGAGAAAAAAGTTAATCAATTAACGGCACAAGACCTGAAATGGATGCCTTACCGTTTTTACTTTGATGTAATAGATAAAAAAGTTGCAGTGTATGTGCTTCGTATAAAGCTTACGAATGGGAAAATAATATGGAATATTTGCAATGCAGGCTTACTGCCAAGATCTGCCCATGCAAAACAAGACATCTATAAGAAGCTGAAACGAATAGAGCTACGAAGCGGCGAGAAAGAGAAAAAACATTTAGTTATGCCTTAAGGATAAATTAAAAGTAGGGGCACAATTTGCTATTCTGGGCTATAACGACAGCAAATTGTGTCTTTTATTTGGCAACATAGTTGTAGTTTTTCCTTTATCTGAACATACTATACAATACTGTCAGAATAAAAAGGATGTTGCATCATTGCGATACAACATCTTCTTTTATGGTTCTTTCATTATCTTTTTAGTACTCTGCAAGTAGACTTGAGCGTATCTTGCCGGTTCCAAAACAAGTTGGACAGTCTTCTGCAACATCAACATCCATAGCAGGACGGACTCTTTGGCGTGTTATCTGCATCAAACCGAATTTGCTCAATGGTAAGATGTTATGCCGAGCACGATCTTTCTACCTTTTGTTTGTGTACAACGTCTTATTCTGCGAGTAACCTTTCTATTTCCTTATTGATGTTCTCTATATTCTCAGTTGGTTCGAAACGGGCAACAACTTGTCCTTTCTTATTGATGAGGAATTTCGTGAAATTCCACTTAATGTCTGATTTCTCTTTATATTTCGGATCGCTCTCCGATAACATCTTGTCAAGAATTGGTGTAAGTTTGTGATTTCCGTCCCAACCTGCAAAACCTTTCTGTTCTTTTAAAAATTTATAAAGCGGTTCAGCATCTTCGCCGTTTACTTTAATTTTCTTGAAACGTGGAAATTCCGTACCGTATGTAAGTTTACAGAATTCGTGAATGCTTTCATCAGTACCTGGAGCCTGTTGTCCGAATTGGTTGCAAGGGAAGTCGAGGACTTCAAAACCTTGTGAATGATATTTTTTATAAGTAGCTTCGAGTTCTTCATAAGTAGGTGTGAATCCACACTTTGTAGCTGTATTAACAATTAACAAAACTTCGTTGGCAAATGCTCTTAAAGAAATATCATTACCTTTTCTGTCTTTTACAGTAAAATCATGAACTGTTTTCATCTTTATTTCTTTTATTAATATCTTATATTATCTGCAAATATACGAAATATATCCTGAAAGAATAGTAGTATAGTCATTAAAAAATCTTATTGTTCTAAGAATTTTAAATATTTCTTACCTATTTTGGGAGAATACGCATTAAAGATATTGTTTGCAAAAAGAATATCTGTAATCTTATTATCGTGTACAAACTTCTTCATATTCTTAGGGAAATAACGAGTATCAACTACTTGTATTTTCTCGAAACTGAAAAAGAGATATCCAGGCAGGGCGTTACCAAAACTATCTTTCAATATTAGTAAATGCCTCTTATTCTTTACAGAAGTTGTAATTGTAGCTATTCGAGCATCTCCTCCCATGAATGTGCAATATGCTCCAGCATTACCATCTCGATAATGAACAAAGAACTGTCCTTTGCGAAGGGTGGGTTTACCTATTATTCTATAACTCTTGTCTAACTTATAATCTTCGTATTCAGTTGTATATTTCAAATTCTTTGGGACATAGAAAACGAAATCTTCCGGTGCATTCTTTATGGAAATATCTTGTGCATAGCCATACATACTTCCTACAAATCTATGAACTACACGACGTTCATAATTACTTAATATTTTGAATGGCACATGGGCAACACGGGCAAATTCTTGTGCTGCATAATATGCTCCAAGTGGTGCCCAATGATGATCGGTACGTAAATAAATTGGTTCATTTACATGTTTAGAAAGTGGCGTATACACGTTTACAGCACGCACGTCCTTATTTAAATGGCTGAAAATGTTGTTTATAGTTGCCCGCTGACTATTCGTACAACTTTTTGCCTGGTCAGGACAATAAAATTCTATTGCTGTTGGAATTACCATACAATATACATTTACCTTCGGACCGAATACTTGTTTATATTTATTTGCTGCTTCTGCATAGGCAACTCCACCATGCGCTCCTCCACCGTAAGCCATCAGTGCCCTAACATTATCGCCACTTCCAACGACAACAATACCACGGTTTGCTATTTTTGCATTCTCGTTTGCAGCAACTGTATTCTTATATTCTCCAACTTCTCTTTCATCGTTTTCTTCCTCCATCATATTTTTAGAATTTCTTGAAGAAGTTGCTGCATGGAATTTCACTTGTTCTTCTCCTGGCGCAGTAATGCCCAAAAGATTTTTTTGCTTCATGCTAACCATCATGAAGAAATCCCTGTAGGGTTCGCTGTCACTAAACCAAGAATTAATATTCTTTGTAAAATCACCTGTTCGCAGACTTTCGAATGAATATTTGGGAAATTGTTTCAAATCGCGTTTTTCCAATATAGAAAATGTGCTACGCGGTAGAAAGTCGAAAATACAAACTAAAGCTGTAAAGATTATAGCGATAATGGATATATAGATATTATCCTGTTTCATAAGTTTATTATTTCTTTATTGGACGATTCAGCATATTCATCAGCGAATTAGATGTACTTTGCGAATAAGCGTGCTGTATATTATTAACAATTAGCAAGTCGGTTATATTATTTTCCGATGCATAGTTTTTTATATTTCCTTGAAAATATCTGAAATCGACAACATATATATCTTCAAACGAAAAGAATAAGAAAGCAGGTAATGCATTGCCAAAACTATCTTTGATAATAAGTAATCGGCGTCCATTCTTTGTTGATGTTGAAATGTGAGTTGCGCGAATATCACCTCCCATAAAAGTACAATACGCATTGCTGCTCCCATCATTATATTTCCAAAAGAAGTTGCCATTGACTTCAGGTTTAATTCCTATAACTCGTCTATTTTTAAGAATATATTCGATATATGTTGTTGTTATCGGACAATCTTTTGGAGTATAAAAGACAAAATCTTCTGGAGAACTCTTCAACATTGCATCGCCAGAAAAATGCACCATACTTCCAACAAAACGATGTATTATATGTTTATCGTATGAAGATAGATTGCAAAACTGAACTCGAGCAGCACTTGCAAACTGTTGTGCTGCATAATAAGCTGCTAAAGGTAACCAATGATGATCGGTACGAGCATAAATAGCTTCGCCTTTATGTTCCTCCAAAATATCCCAAAGATCAATTTTTTTCACTTTATTATCTATATGCTCATACATATTAGCAATTGTGGCACGTTGCGAATTTGTTTTCACTTCAGTGTAATCTTCAGGCCAATAAAATGCACTCGATATAGGAATTATCATATTGTACACTTGAATATTATCGCCCATAGCTTTCTGATAAGCATTTATAGCATCAGCATACCAGGTTCCTCCTTCTGGCTTTCCAGTAAAATAGGACATAGCTCTGAGTACAGAATCATTTTTCAACACAATAATCCCATTACGCTTCGTATACACCTGTTGTGCCTGCGCAACAAATGGAATGAAAACGAAACTATAAACCAATACTAAGATACATCGTTTCATATTAATTTCACTTAAAATCGTGTGTATATAAAGGCATTATTTGTTGCACCTACAAGCAAAGCTACACTTAAGAAAAGCAAACACAGAGATATAGCAATGCGCGTTACAAGTGCAACATTAGCATGTATTGTTTCTGATTTTATTTTAGAAAAATGCTTATTTACGAAATCATAAACAGGCATAGAGAAAATTATACCAGCTATCCATAACCAGAAATTATTAAAGAATGCAGTTTGAGCAGCAAAATCGACAATCTTGTCGGTTTGTCCGAAGAAGACTTGGAAGAAACGCTGCATTTGTGTTAGATTGGTGAAATAAAATATTCCCCAACCAATAACCACAAGTACAAGACTATAAACATGGAGAAAAACTTTTGGAATTTTATTTATCACCTTTAACAAAGTATATTTCTCGAGTGTTACGATAATACCAAAGTAAATACCCCACAATATAAAATTCCAACTTGCACCATGCCACATTCCTGTAAGAAACCATACAACTAATATATTAAGTACCTGATGATGTCGGTTTCCTCCCATTGGAATATAAACATAATCTCTGAAGAAACTTCCTAACGATATATGCCATTTCCGCCAGAAGTCGGTAATCGATGTACAAACATAAGGATGTTTAAAGTTCTCGGCAAAATGGAATCCTAAACAACGTCCTAATCCTATTGCCATATCACTATAACCGCTGAAGTCGAAAAAAATTTGGAACGTAAATGCTACAATACCTACCCAAGCTCCCATAGTAGTAAGTTGTGGAAATCCACTTTGCAGGAATTGGTTAGCTATTTCAGAAAACTGATTAGCCAATATAACTTTCTTGCCCAATCCTATCAAGAATCTGTAAGACCCTTCAACAACATCAGACCGAGTTATATGTCGGTTATTTATTTCTTTTGCTATAAGGTCGTAACGCACAATTGGTCCTGCAATAAGTTGTGGGAACATGGAAATGTAGAGTAATAAATCTACAAAACGTTTCTGGCTGTCTGCCTGCTTACGATAAACATCTATCAGGTAGGAAATGCTCTGGAATGTATAAAAACTAATTCCAATAGGGAGCGCAATATGTGGAACAGGAACAGGAAGCCCTGCAAGATTAAGCGATTCTGCTATGAAGCCTGCATACTTAAAAGTTCCCAGAACAAGAAGATTACAAACTAATCCAATAACAAGAGCAGGCTTTCTATGCCGATTTTGCTTATCGATACCAATACCAACAAGATAGTTGATAAAAACACTTATTATCATTAAGAAGACGTAGGTAGGTTCTCCCCAGGCATAGAAAATAAGCGAGAAAACCACTAATACCGCGTTTCGGGCAGCTGTCTGATTTATACAATTATTCTTTTGCATCTTATCCCACAGGTTAGCCAATAAATAGCAAACCATAAACAATGGAATAAAAACGAATAAGAAAAATAAATCTGAAAATACCATAAATTAGTTTGTATTAAAATATTTAGTACAATTTTTTATTGAATTGTTCTCTTTAATTTTTTAGCAATATAAATCCCAACTCTTTCTGCCCCTGCAGGATTAGTGTGAGTGCCATCTAATGTATAAGTTCGTTTGTCTTTTTCTTGAATCGGATTAATTAAATCCGTTGTATCTAAACGTATTACATTGGCATTTAAAAATTTTCCACAAGATGTAATAACATCGGAGACCTTTGAAATCAAATTTGTTGAAGCCTGTGTTGTAAACATTGGAGTAACAAGGATTATTTTACACTCTGGGAAATTTTTCTTCAGCAATTCACAATCGAGTTTAACAGTCCTTGCAAGAGATAATGCTTGGTGATGTTTTTTGTTTTTTTGATTAAAAACATTTTGTACACTTTCAGCAAAAAGTTGTGGTCGTTTATTTTGAAACCAAGCATCATTAGTTCCAGCCATAATAAAAATATAATCAGGTTTAGGACATCTAAGTTCTCTTGCATCTTTTATCAAGCGCAAAACCTGATTGAAAACGACGTTATTGTCGGAAAGTTTCTCTTCGTAAGAAAGTACATCTGGTTTTGTATTTCTCGTGTGGGACCATGTGGCACCACTACGTGCATAATTTCTACTGTTTTTTATAGAAAGCTCTTTGCAAAACCAATAACTCCAACTGTGTGGGTCTGAACTATCTTTTCCACCAGTCCACAAATTAGAATCGCCAAGAAATACGACATGGCAATCTGATAAAAAAGTTGTAGAATCTTTTTCTTTCATATAGTTGGCACCATACGAAATCTGTACGATTACCGATAGAAGAATTACCAATTCTATGTGAAATGGGGAGTATTTTTTATAAAATATCGAACCATTTTCTCTTAGAGTTACTGACATATTTTTTATTTTTGCGGCTGCAAAAGTACAAATAAAAACCGATACAATCTATTAAACACAACATAAAATATACTTTATGCAATTATTCGCAAGGATACGCAAGGATTTATGAGACAATGTGAAAAGTACGAAAAACTTAACTGATTATTTGGTGAAGACGAATAAAAGCAGTACTTTTGCAGTCAAATAGCTGGTTCCGTAGCTCAGTTGGATTAGAGCAACAGCCTTCTAAGCTGTGGGTCTTGGGTTCGAACCCCAACGGAATCACTCGGATAGAGTGAAGTAGAGACATCATTTGAAAAATCATCTGGTGTCTTTTTTTATCCATTCTTTCGTAATGTTCATAGAAAGTTGCTGCAAGGATATTAAGAGAATGGGAAGCCAGCTTCTTCAACTTTATTATACCACTTAGATAGTGATAGCCTACCTGCATCCTTAATCGTATTCTTTGCAAAGACATTCTTGGCGAATGTCCAATCCATAAGCCTTCTTGATGTCGGGGGACTTTTCTTTGTTCCGAGATCTTCTTTACAGCCGATTCAACATACTGATATACTTCTTGCACCCTACACCTGTACTAACATCTTCTACCATAATTGACCTAAATCTTGAGTCATAGAATAAAATTAGGGCTGCCAGCAATCACTGATGACTGCTCTTTTAGATATTTTCAACGCATGCTGCATCACCAAACCGATTGGATTTGCAACAGATTTCTACTTAAACTGTGTAAGGAACGAGTCGGCCTGTGCGTTGCCCAAATTCTTCGCTTTTTCGATATTGGCAATACCTTCTTGCTTCTGATTGTTTTTACATTGGGCGATACCAAGAACGAGATAAGCCTCTGCATAGTCATCTTTTAAGACAATGGCTTGTTTGGCTGCAACAATGGCTTCGTCCAACTTGTTAAGCCGAAGCAACAAGTTGGCAGCTTCAGCACAGTAGATGGGTTCAGCCGGATCAAGTCGTGTGGCTACAAGAATGTCTTGCAGAGCCTGTTGCCACAATTTTCCTTTTATCTCTATTTGTTCGCGCATATAATAGAAGTCGGCTTCTAAAGTGCCTTGGTTAAGATATTCGAACACATAGAGGTCTTTCATTGCATCGCGATATTTGCTCATCTTGTCGAATTGCTGTGCCCGTGCAAGAAAGTAAGGCGACGAAGTGTCCGTATAGGGCGTGTCGCAAAGTGCTATACATTGATTAAGCAAGGAGAGTACGGCATCGTTGCTGCCATTCAGTTTTTCTTGGCACTGCGCCATTTCCAAGTATAATTCAGGATTCTTTATAGCCGTCTTTGTAAGTGCTTCAAAGTCTTGATATGCCTGTTGATAATCGCCCTTGCTATAGGTAATTTGCGCCTGGAGATGTTTGTACACAGGAGCAGGATTCAGTTTGTAGGCTTCGATAGCTTCTCCCATTGCCTTGTCTAATGTCCAACCTTGTGCTTTCGCTTTATCTGCCAAAGCGGTGGTTGTTGTACCCTGATAAACAAGACGCCCATAATTGTAGTGCGCCTCGTCTTTCGCTTTCGTCTTAGCTATTGCCTGCTGCAACACCTTGTCTGCCTCGGCAATGTTTCCTTTACTAAAAAGCGTGGTTGCCAACGTTATGTAACCATTGTTTAGTGTAGGAAACTTTTGCAGGAAGTCGCTGATAGTTGCCATTCGGAGCGATTCTATTTTGGAAGATGACAACATTAACGCGATAATGGCTTCGTCGGGTTGCTGTGGCAGTGCTATTCTTATTCCTGATTGCAACATGGTCGGGTCGTTCTGAGAAAGCCCGCTTATTATAAAGTCGTTGGCATATCTTGCATCGGTTGCACTCTGCAACGCACCATTGCTATTGTAAATACCCACAAGCTGACCTTTGTCGTTCAGCAGCGGTGCACCGTTATTCTTTTCGGGTGCAGTGGTAGAAAGCACACAGTAGTTATATTTCGTCATAAATTTCTCTACCTTGTTTATATTGGCTTTTATAGGGTCGCCCACTTTGGCGGGTACAACTATCCATGCTGTTGAGCTGGCAGCAACCGATGGTGCAAACGGAGCGGCGTGGGTTTTGGCTGCGACTTTAAATTTTGCCACATCGTACAGTTCGTTCGCCCCCAGCATTGTTTCAACATCATATTTCTGCCCATCGTTATCGGTAACCACGGCTTTCATGGCTCCCACAAATGGTTTCCACGTGCTAACACCAATACCATCGTTTGAGACGAAGACCCCATTGGATGTGGAGAGAATAGACCCATTAGAGTCAAACGTAGTTAGCGTGAAAGTAGTGTTTGCAGCCTTTTTCACGGCTGCAGGTTGTGCTTCTACTACTGTAACAATACCAAAGCAGAGTAATAGAAGGATAGAAAATATCTTAATTGATCTCATAATATTCTATATTCATTTATGATGATTGATTACCATTGATGAGTTCGCGCGCATTTTGTAAGGCTGCCTCTGATACGTCTGACCCTGAAAGCATTTGTGCTATTTCTGCCACACGTTCCTCGTCGGTTAACTTCCGCAGCCTACTGGTGGTTCCTGCCGAAGTGTCGTGTTTCTCTACCTTATAGTGTGTAGTACCTAAAGCAGCTATTTGAGGAAGATGAGTGATAGAGATTACTTGCTTGTCGCTGCTGCCCATCTGGCGCATAACGAACGCCATTTGCTGAGCGATTTTACCGCTAACACCTGTGTCTATCTCGTCGAAAATAATGGTTGGAAGTTTAACGGCACCGCTTATCATTGCTTTAAGCGAGAGCATGACACGAGCTATTTCGCCACCCGATGCTACTTGCTCTATGGACTGCAACGGACTGTTGCGATTGGCAGAAAAGAGAAATTGCACTTTGTCGGCACCATCGGCAGCAAGTGTTTTCGGCTCGAACTGTATATCGAACTGTACGTTTGGTATGCCCATGGGTACAAGCCTTTCTTTCATCTCTTTCTGAATGGTCTTTGCAGCCTTCTCCCTGCCCTTGGTCAGCAGAGCAGCTTGCTTTGCACAATCGGCTTGTCTTGCGGCAAGTATCTGCTCGGCTTCCTTCAGAAGTTCGTCGCTGTTGTCTATTCCGTCCAACTTCTGTTTCAATTCGGCTTGAATGGCGAGTAACTCGGCAATAGTTTCTACATGGAATTTCTTTTCAAGATGGTAAATTTTGTCCAATTGCTGATTAATGAAATCTAATCTGTTTGGATCGAAATCTATGTCGGCTGTTGCTCTGCTCACCTCTTCGGCTATGTCTTTTACTTCAATATAGACAGTATCGAGCCGGCTGTTCAGCGCATCTGCTTTCGGGAAAACAGACGAAATGAGAGATAGAGCATCGGTGGCTGATTTCAGTTTCCGTACCACACCGGTTTCTTCGTCGCTCAATAGGTTGTCTGCACTGAAAAGGGACGACTTAATATCTTCTGCATGCGCAAGTGTCTTCTCCTCGGCTTCAAGCTCTTCTTGCTGACCGTCTTGTAGGTTTGCACTCGAAATCTCTTCATACTGAAAGCGCATAAACTCTTCGTTCTCCGAGTTTTCTCGCAGCTGTTTCTTTATTTCGTCCAATCTCCGTTCGGCATCTTTATACGCTCTGAAAGTCGTTTTGTAGGCAGCACGCTCTTTGTCGTTGGCGGCTAATATGTCGATTACATTCAACTGGAAATCTTCTTTTTGTAACAACAAATTTTGATGTTGCGAATGTATGTCTACGAGCTGACTGCCCAAATCACGCAGTAAATTAAGGGCAACAGGCGTATCGTTGATAAATGCGCGCGACTTTCCGCTGCTGCTGACTTCACGATGGAGTATGGTCTCGTCGGCATCGAAGTCGATATTGTTTTCGGTGAAAAACGCATCGAACTCTCCTTTTGGCAGAGAGAATGTGGCTTCTATAATGCACTTTTTTTCGCCTTGCTTTATCTGTCTGCTATCTGCCCTATTACCTAAAAGAAGACCGATGGCACCAAGTATAATACTTTTCCCAGCACCTGTTTCTCCACTTATTACAGAGAAACCATTATAGAAGTCGGTATCTAATTGGTCGATTAATGTAAAATTCTTTATATATAGATGCTTCAGCATATTGTTTTTGTATTATTGTTTAATCTTGTCCCACGTAGCATTCTGACTGGCATTGATGCTGAACAGAATGTCGTAGACCGACTCTTTTTCCTTCTGTGTACCTTTTTTGTTATAAATATTGGCGAGTTCGTCTTTTTTATAGTCTGTCCAAATTTGCGGCCACATACTCATGGGCTTGTCTTCGTGCGCCTTTTTCAGGTCGTTTTGCAGAGCAGTGGTTATGTTTGTCCGTCCTCGTTCCGGACTGTTTGCCATTTCGTCTAACCCCGTGCGATAGTAATCGTATTGCAGCTGTCGGAACGGTTTCATTCCTCCGTCGATATAATCGTTGATGATGGCAAACCGGTTCTTGGAATTTTCGAACGCTTTCCAACCCGTGAAGCTTAAGTTCTGTGCATTGTTGGTAAGATTCATGCAACGTTGTAGTATGTCGTCGCCACCCATTGGTGAAAACGAATCGAGGTCTATCCCGATGATGAGATAGGCATAATATGCAAAGAGAGCAGTAAGCTGATTGTTGATAGTTTCCTCGTTGAACTCTATCTGGTCGAACTGCGCAAACTCAAAGTTGAAGTCTCCGTCTTTAAAATTAAACAAAGTAGACGTGTATGCGGAGTTATACACGGGTCTGTTTGCTTGTATAAGTGCCGTGCAAGTAAATGCGTTGTTGCTTGCATCGTACTTGGTTACTGTGATATTAAAGTTGCAAACAATCCGTTCGTTCTTCTGGAACTTAAGATGTGTCCATTGGCGTTCGTTGACAAACTGCTCAAGCGTTTGCTGCAGATTTTCGAACACCGACTTATCGGTTCCTTGTATCTGATTATGATTGATGGTTATCTTGGCTTGTAGTTCTTGTGCTACAGTCGTGCTGCTAAAGAATAGAAACCAACTCGTTAATAATGTCGTGAGCCACCAAACGTTTGCACTTCTTTTCATATTCCTTCTTTTCTCCTTTCGAAATAATCGTTATCTGATTGTCGTCCGACTGGAAAGTTGTGCCAGTGTTGCGCGTAGAGTTTAACACAATAAAGTCGGCGTTCTTTCTCGTCAATTTTGCTAATGCGTTAGCCTCTTCGTTGTTGGTCTCCAAAGCAAATGCCACAATGCGTTGTCGGTTCGTTTTCTGTCGTCCCAATGTGGCAGCTATATCGTGTGTGGGCTGCAGCTCGATGTGCAGATTGTCTTTTTCGCGCTTTATTTTTGTTTCTGAGAAACACATCGGTTTAAAGTCGGATACGGCAGCGCACAAAATAGCAGCGTCTACATTTGGAAAAATTTGTGTACATGCATCGTACATTTGTTCGCAACTCTCTACGTCTATGCGGTTTATGCCCTCCGGACAAGTGATGTGTACCGGACCAGCTACAAGCGTAACGCTTGCTCCACGGCGAGAGCATTCCTCGGCAAGCGCAAAGCCCATCTTTCCTGACGAGTAGTTGCCTATAAAACGTACAGGGTCTATCTTTTCGTATGTTGGTCCTGCAGTTATTAGAATATGTTTTCCGTTTAAATCGTGTTTTTCATCTGTTTCATTATTAAAATATTGCTCCAAGCGAGCCACAATGGCCTCGGGCTCTTCCATTCTGCCTTTACCTTCCAGACCACTTGCCAAGAAACCATTCGCTGCCTCTATTATGTGGTTTCCCCTACCCTTCAGTATTTCTATATTTTCTTGTGTTGCAGAGTGTTTGTACATATCAAGATCCATTGCCGGAGCTACGAATACTGGTGCCTTCATTGATAAATAGGTTGTAACAAGCATATTGTCGGCTATGCCGTGGCACATCTTTCCCAATGTTGCTGCAGTGCAGGGAGCTATCAGCATGGCATCAGCCCATAAGCCTAAATCAACGTGCGAATGCCACGTACCGTCGCGTTGAGAAAAGAAATCGCTTATGACTGGCTTTTGTGTGAGTGCCGACAATGTGATGGGGGTAATGAATTCTTTTCCACTGGGAGTTATGACCACCTGAACTTCGGCACCTTGTTTTATGAGTTGGCGGATGATGAGGCAACTCTTGTAAGCCGCAATAGAGCCCGTGATGCCCAGAACAATTTTCTTTCCTTTCAGCATAGTTATCGGTTGTTGAATTCGCGGAGACGAATACGTGTGAGCACTTGTTTCGTATTGTAAGTAAAGTCGCTTGCCAGCATCCAACTATAGAAGCCCGGGTCTCTGTGCAACACCTCTGCCACGTCCCAACCACGATACTTCCCAAAATTGAACACTTCGTGGCGACGGGGGCAACCATTTTCATCAAGCAACACATTCCCATCTTTGTCGGTTACGTCTTTCCAAACAATACGTCCTGCAAAATCTACGTTGTCATTCATTTGCGAGAACTTTGCCAGTTCGTCCATATCGTTCTTTAATATGCGTTCCGGATCTTTTTGTTTTTCTTCAGAGTACATCTTTATCTGTCCCTGCAAGACGCGCCATGTAGCCTCCGTATCCTCATCGGCCTTATGAGCCGTGAAGTCGTCTTCCATCTTCCTCCCGCAATAAAACTCATAAGCTGCAGCAAGATTACGTCGTTCCATCTTGTGGTAAATGTTTTGCGCATCTATAAGACGGCACTTAGAGAAGTCGAAGTTGATGCCAGCTCGTAGAAACTCTTCTGCCAACAAGGGGACATCGAAGCGATTGGAGTTGAAACCGGCAAAGTCGCAGCCCTTAAACTTATCAGCCAGGTCAGCAGCTTTCTCCTTGAATGTCGGAGCGGCAGTCACATCTTCGTTTGTTATACCCGTAAGTTCCTCAACTTCGTGAGGTATCTCTCTTTCGGGATTAATATAAAGGTTCTCTCTTTCTTCCTTTCCATCGGGAAAAACCTTTATGTACGACAACTGTATGATGCGGTCTTTTACCAAGTCGAGACCTGTCGTCTCAAGATCGAAGACGATTAATGGCTTCTTTAAGTTTAATGACATTCTACTATTATATAATGTATATGGGCAGACTTAATATAAAATCTGCCCATATCTGTTATAGCATTTTTCTTAATCGTTGAGCAATACAGGCATAACAAGCATAAGCACGTTTTCGTCTGCAGGTTGCTCTGCCGGCACAATTACTCCTGCACGTGAGGGGTCTGCCAGTTGTATGTTTACCTCTTCACTCTGCAAATTGTTCAGAATTTCCAATATAGAGCTGCCTTTGAAGCCGATACTCATTGGGTTGCCCTCATAAGTGCAGGTCATGCTTTCCTTGGCACTTGTAGAGAAATCAATATCTTCGGCGCTCAGATCCAATTGTCCGTTTGCAATGTGGAAGCGGATTAATTGTGAAGAATCACTCGCAAATGGCAACACGCGGCGAACAGCTCCAATAAGCGATTTGCGATCTATCAAAATCTGGCATGGGTTGTTTTCTGGAATTACACTATTATAGTTAGGATATTTTCCGTCGATAAGTCGACAAATCAGATTGCCTTCACCAAACGAGATTTCAGCCGAACGAGCATCGAAACGTATCACTACGTCGCTACTTTCTTTCGTTACAAACCCTTTCAGCAAAGTTGCAGGTTTCTTTGGCAAGATGAAGGCTGCCGGCACATCGCTCTTAATAGTGTACACACGGTTGCGCACCAACTTATGCCCATCGGTAGCTACAACAGCCAGGGCATCAGGTCTAAGGTCGAAATATACTCCGTTCATCACGGGGTGCAGTTCGTCTTGTGCCGTTGCAAATAGCGAACGTGTAATGTTTTCCAACAATATTTCTGCGCTCAATGTAATAGTAGTTGTATCGGCAGACAGGGGCTGAGGAATGGGAAACTCGTCGGCTTCCAGAACGGGGAAGTTGTATGAACCATTCTGATAACTTACATAAATGGTGTGTTCGTCCATATTAACGTCTACCGTCAGTGGCTGTTCGGGCAGTTCCTTTACAGCATCGAGAATGTTTTGGTTGTTTACTGCGAACTTGCCTTCGCCCTCAAGCGAATCGAGGTTCATTGACATACAGACAACGTTCTCACTATCTGAAGCAGTAATTGAAAGTTGTCCGTTCTGTGCATCAAATACGAAACAGTTTAATATTGGTAACGTGTTCTTGCTATTGATAACACGCGAAAGCGACAGTAACCTGCTACTCAAGGCAGTGCTTGAAATGGTAAATCTCATTAGTTCTATATATTTTTAATTGTAATTCAAATATTTATCGTACAAGATACGACAGAAGAGTTTGTTTCATAATTCTCAAACTTGCCTCTTCATCGTACAAAAATACGAAAAAACTGTGTGAAAGACAAAATTTAGAGCTAAAAGTTTCTGTTTTTAGAACTATTTTAGTAATTTCGCAGATATAATGCCAATGGTTCATACTTGCGCAAACAATTGTATGCTGACATGTGGCTACTTTCGTATAAAGAATAGAAAGAAACAAATTTATTAATAATAACTGCAAAATATATAACATGGAACTACAAGGTAGAGTTATCGTTGTAATGGAACCACGCGAAGGAACTTCGGCGCGTGGACCATGGAAATCACAACAGTATGTAATAGAAACACACGACCAATATCCGAAAAAGATGGTTTTCGATATATTCGGTGCCGACCGTATAGACCAGTTTGCCATTAAGGCAGGAGAGGAAATCATCGTCAGCTTCGATGTAGATGCACACGAATACAACGGCAGATGGTTCAACAACATTCGCGCATGGAACATTCAGAGGCTCGATGCTGCAGCTGCACAGGCTGCCGGGGCACCTGCAGCCGCTACACCTGCACCTGCAACAGGAGCGCAAACAGCGGCAAGTGGCAGTCAGGCTCCATTCCCGCCAGCTGCATCGGACAGCGATGCTGACGACCTGCCATTCTAAATTTCGGTAAAGCACTGTCAGTAGTACTTACAATAGACACACAAAAGGGGGCTGAAACCACATATCGCTGGTTTCAGCCCCCTTTTAGTTTCTAATCTTTCCGTTATTTGGTAAATCCTCCTAATGCCTTCATGAGCTGTCCAAGTTCAGAGTAAGTGTAATCTCTGTCGTTCTTTTCTTTTTCTTTCATCGACTTCTCGGCATTGGTTATTGCCTTTTTGAGGCTTCCTCCTTTGTGTTCAAAATAATCATGTAGTCCTTTATTTTTGCGAAAAAACTTTTCTGCCTTCTCGTATTTCACGCATTTATTTAAATCTTTAATTAACGATTCTTGATTTTCGTATTGACGAGAGGTATACTGAAAGTAGTAAAAAAAGAACAACTCCGTACAGAGATGCGTTTCAAAGAACTCTACTTTGCAGGAAATACCCTTTTTCGGCTTGTTTATTGGTTTTGCAAATTTAGCCCTTAATCTCTTGTATCGTGTGCGTTCAGGTTCCTTATTTTTATTGTCCATATCTATGATACAGAATATATGGGTGCCCGCATAAAAGCTATACGAAATGTTAATAACGACAAAAGTACATTTCGTGCCTCACAAAAGTATATTTTGTGCCCTACGAAAGTACATTTTGTCGTAGTCTCTATATTCAATGCCTATAGTACTTAGTTTTATTATTTTTCTAGAATAGAATAGTAAAAAGCTTCGTATTGCTTAGCCACTTTTATGTAGTCGTGGTGTTTGCGAATGTAGTCGATGCTTTCTTGTTGAAGTTGTGGTATGCGTTCGGGGTGGAGTGCCAATAGCTTTATTTGTTCGTAACAGCTTTCGTAAGTTGGCTGAACATTGATGATAGGGCGAAGTTGTGTTTCGTTTAGTATCTCGTAGTTCTCGGGTTCTCCACCTCCAATACAAATAATCCCCCTGCTCATAGCTTCCAATGGGTTCATCGAGGGAGTGTAGCTATAAAGCTGGTCGAGTATGGCATCGGAGCCTTCCATTAGCTTTACGTATTCGTTGAATGGAATTCCTTCGGCTATGCGCAACTCCAACAGTTCGGGATAGTCTGCTTTTACCGCCTTGGCAGCTCGGAGCATAATGTCTGTTCCTTTATATTCTGAACGGTTCTTGCTTATTCCGATGAACAGTTTCAGTGCTCCGTCTTTCCTTTCAGCTTGTATGTTTTTTCCTTCGGTGATGATGGGAAAGGGAATGAATGTTGTTTTGTTGGGAAAGAAGGGCTGGTAGCAAACTTGGTATTCGTATAGTCCTGCCACAATGCCGTCGCAATCGTTGGCTATTGTTTTGTTCAGTTGCTCTTTGTCTGTGCCTACCCAATCGTGTTGCTCTATAATGGCATCTTTGTTTGTTCTTAGTGTCTTACCAATGTTGAAGTCGCTGTATCGTAAAGGCATGGTGGTGCTATTGACGTGTACCCAATAGTAGTCCATACCGAAAGCACCCATTACTATTTTCTTATTGTGGCGACGCAGGTAGTTGTATATGTACTGAATGCGTTTCGCTTTCAGGTCTATGAAGACGGGATTGATAATTTGCACGATGTCGTAGCCACGCAATTTGTGCAGATTGGCGAATAGATGCAACGTAAGCCGAAGCCCCGCAAGCCGTCCTGACGGTCGGGCAAGGTCGATGTCGCGGGGATATGCCTTCCAGTAATCGCCGTTTGAAGCCACAACTACCTTGTGTCCTAAATGCTCCAAACCCGCTTTCAACGTGTTGTGCACATTGCTGTATTCTCCAATCAACAGTATTTTCATTTCGCTATGATGCTACTAATTCAGACGTGGCAGTGTGTGAATAAGGATTTTTCGCCCCGCTTTCGAGTTTATCATTATAGAGAACAGCTTGTACTTTCGTGTGTAATTCTTCTTTGGCAGTGGGAAAAGTCCACGCTTTTCGAGCCGTAGCAGAACGTGGTTAAGATACTGTTCGTCGCGTGTCAGGATTATGATGTTGTAAATATAGTCCATCGTCAGTTGTGCAACACGGCGAAGCATAGCCACTCTGTCTTTAGCAGGCATAAGGTCGGCTTTGTCTTGCAGGCTCTTTATAACTTGTTCGGTGTCTTGCAGACGCTTTAGTTTCCAGCGTTTATCCTTTTTGTGTGTTATCGATTCCGTGCGTTTTCGGTAGAAGTATGCTTGCACTTTGGTGTTGTAAACCTTGTCGGCACGAATAATAAGCTGCGGTGTAAATTCTTCGTCTTCGTGTAGAATACCCTTTGTGAAACGCAAGTTTACCAATAGATTCTTCTTGAAAATATATCCGCATGCCGATGCCCGCAAGTTGTTGTTGTGCATATATTCTGTACCGGAAAACACCTCGTTGTTGGCAAGTTGTGCACTTGAAACTTCTTTGGTGGCAAAGTCGAAAAGAACGATGTCGGCATCTTTAAACCTTATAAAGTCCAAACATTTATCGTAGTTGCTCGATACAAGGGAGTCGTCAGCATCTACAAACTGAAGGTATTGCCCGTTTGCCATTGCAATTCCAGTGTTTCTTGCTTGGCTAAGTCCCTGATTGGGTTGTCGAATGTATATCATTTGGTCGGCAACATCTGTCAATAAGTTGAGTGGCGACACATCTGAACCATCATCAATGACGATAATCTCACGCTCTTCTCTGTTAAGTGTGAGCATAAGAATGCTATCGATACATTTCTTTAGCATATCGATAGGTTCGTTGTAATAGGTGATGATAAAGCTGATTAGTGGCTGGGCTTTATCGTTTTGTGGAAGAGGGTGTTGAGTTTGCATAAGCATTTTATTCCTAAAAGATGAAGTAACGTTAGTTTTAAGTTGCCATAGAACGGACGAATCGGCAGCAATGGCATTGCCTTAGTTGCTTCGTAAACGTCCAACTGAATGTTCAGAACGTGTGTGTAATAGGTTGCGTCTATCTCGTTGTTGCCATTTATATAAGCCAAATGCGCTTCTAACAGACTCGTTAGGTCTTGTCCGTTGGCATTGGCGGTAATTCCTGCGTCGTTCCAGCAGTAATAATATGTTCCTAAACTTGTGGTTGCGATGGTTTTAGCCGCAGCCATGAGTTTTGGAAGTGTATGTGCATCTTCAAAATTCTTGCCTTTTGGAAATTCAATATCGGTAAAAAGTTCGCGCCGATATATCTTGTTCCATGCATAAGTATGGTGGTAAGCCTGCCCTTTCAGCCAGTATTCCTGCTTGTTTTGATAGACACAATCGTCCAATATTAATGAGTGCTGTGCTTTTGAACCATACTTCTCGATAACCGAAAATTCAAGAATGTCGTATTTTGGGTGGGCATTCAGCAATTCCATAACACCCTTGTAGGTGTCTTGTGCAATGAAGTCGTCGGAGTCTATGAATGTGATGTATTCCCCTTTCGCTGCCTTTATACCTGTATTTCGGGCTGCCGAAAGCCCTTGGTTGCATTGGTGTATAACGCTTATTCTATTGTCCGTTCGGGCAATTTCGTCTACCATTGTGGCGGAATTATCTGTTGAGCCATCATTAACCAATATCATTTCAAAGTTTTGAAATGACTGTCTGAGAACGCTCTCAACACACCGACGGAGCGTTTTCTCAACATTGTAAACTGGTATGATAATACTTAATTCCATAAATTTCCTTGTTGCAAAAATAATAAAAACTTTTAAATTACGTTTAAAGATTAATGAAAAAAACAGACAGCTACAGCCATATTCTGCGATATACTGGACTCTTTGGTGGAGTTCAGAGCCTGAATATATTGGTTGGTGTCGTGCGAAATAAGTTGGTTGCAATGATTTTAGGGCCTGACGGAATGGGACTTATTTCGCTGTTTAATTCTACTTTGAAGTTGATGAGCGACTCCACCAACTTCGGAATATCTATCAGTGCTGTCAAGAGTATATCCGAACACTTCGACAAAAACGAAGAGGAGAAGTTGGCAGATACTGTGAAATTGGTGCGTTCGTGGAGCCTGTTGGCAGGATTGTTGGGAATGTTTCTTTGCATCGTATTGAGTCCGTTGTTAAGCAAGTTCACTTTTTCGTGGGACGGACACCGCCTGCATTTCATTCTTCTTTCGCCCATTGTAGCCTTAATGGCTTTGTCGGGAGGCGAGCTTGCTATATTAAAAGGACTTCGTGAGTTAAGGAAATTAGCAGTAATCTCTATCTTTAACGTGTTAGGGGCATTGGTTTCTTCAGTGCCGTTGTATTACTTCTTTCGCGAAAAAGCCATTGTGCCATCATTGGTAATAATGGCGCTTATTCAGTTTGCTCTGACGATAGCTTATTCATATCATATCTATCCTTTGCGATTAATGAACCGTTGGCAATCTATGCGTGAAGGAGTGGGAATGCTACGACTTGGAATTGCATTTGTGATTGCGGGCATTTTAGGTTCGGGGGCAGACTTCTTGATTCGTAGCTATATTAATAATGTGGCGAACATTGATACCGTTGGTTTCTTTAATGCGGGCTATATGATGACGATGACCTATGTCGGTATGGTGTTTGCAGCAATGGAAACCGACTTTTTTCCCCGTCTTTCAGGTGCCAATCAGTACCGATTTACTTTTAACCAGATAGTAAACAGGCAAATAGAAGTTATGTTGCTGTTGGTTTCTCCGCTGTTGGTGCTGTTTTCTTTGTTTCTTCCGATACTGCTTCCTTTATTATATACAGGCAAATTTATGCCTGCTTTGGGAATGATGCAAGTCATTATGCTTGCTATGTACTTTAGAGCTGTGAAGTTGCCAGTACAGTATATACCATTGGCAAAAGGCGATTCTGTTTCCTATTTGCTTTTAGAAGGCATTTACGATGTAGTGTTGGTGGTTGCCGTAATTTTGAATTTCGACCGACTCGGTTTGGTTGGAGCAGGGTGGGCGATAACCATTGCGGGCTTTTTAGATGCCGTATTGGTGTTTGTTTATTCTCGTTGGAAGTACGGCTATAAGGTTTCTTCAAGCGTATTGCTTTATTCTTCCATTCAGATACCTATAGGATTCTTAACCTTTATGGTAACCCAGCAGTCTAATCAGCTAATGTATTGGTGTGGGGGATTGTTGTTGGCGTTGATAAGTGCTGCGACATCTGTTAGCATACTGAAAACAAAAACGAACCTATGGAATAGGCTTACTTCAAAGATATTAAGGCGTTTTAAGCGGAATGGCGAAGATTAGCATTTTAGTAGCTGTATATAATGCAGAGAAATACTTGTCCCAATGTTTGAGTTCCTTGCTCTCTCAGACGCTTCAAGACATAGAAATAATATGTATTGATGATGCTTCTACCGACTCGTCGCTTAGTATTCTTAACGCGTATGCTGTAAAAGATGAAAGGATAAAAGTAGTACACTTGCCTCAAAATGCAGGAATAGCCAAGGCACGGAATGCAGGATTGCGTATTTCTACTGGTGAGTATATTGCATTTGTTGATAGCGACGACTGGCTGTCTGAAGATGCTTGCGAAAAGGTTTTTGATGTCTTCAGGCGTTATCCATCAACCGATACGGTGCTTTTCCACGTAAAAAGCGTTTATGGCGATAAGGAAGTGGATTTCTCTATGTCTCCTTTTACCATCTTAGATGGCTTTACGGCATTCCGTGAAAGTCTGACTTGGAATATCCACGGCATTTATGTGATTAGGCGAGAACTGCATCTTCGTTTCCCTTACGACGAGTCTGCCATTGCGTACAGCGATGAAAATGTAACACGTTTGCACTATTTGAAATCGCAAGAAATACGCATTTGCGAGGGCATTTATTATTATAGGCAGCATTTAGGTTCGGTAACACATAAGGTAAGCTTGCGTCGTTTCGACTATTTGTTGGCAAATAAAAGTATGAAACAGCAACTGGAAGCCTTGAAAGTTCCAGACAAGATACTCAATATATACGAAGAAGTGCGTTGGCGGAATGTGATAGGTCTTTATATGTTCTACTTTCTACATCGCAAAGAACTTGATAAGCCTTCTCGGAAACAAGGCTTGAAGATTATAAAAAGCAGTTGGCATAGTATAGAACAAAACCGTTTGCCAAGGTGGCTGATACGAAAGTTCGGGTACATACCTTTTCAAAAGTCGTGGTTTACTTTCCGTTTGCAGGAGGAAACCTATTTCTTTTTGCGTGCATTGATTGGTAGAAACAAAGAGCAATTGTAGTTTTTAAGCTCTTTTTACTGGTTGCATTATCAGTGCAAATCATCTACTTGCCTTTATTGCAAAGCTGCAACAGATCAATAGAAGTTTTAATGAGAAAACTTGTTTTATAAGCAAAAAGAACACGGTAAATGTGTAAATATTTTTCGCAGGTGTATCTATTGTTTAACTCGTTTATTGCCAGTGCATTACAAAGTCTATTGTTTTGCATTTTAAAAGCGTAGGTTTTGCACGGTAAAAGAGCCTCTTTTGGTCGGCAAAACAGCCGCTTTCGCAATGTCAAAGCTTAGTTATCACTTTTTAACGAAATTATCTTTACAAAGTAAAGGTTGTTTTATCATTTTCATAAAGCAAGAAAAAGAGAAGCTGGTCTTTCTGTAAGTATCAATTATCGAGTAGCGGTAACGTCAATGTGGCGAAGCTATATAAAAACCGCTTATTCTTCTTTAGAATGAAAAGATTTTTTGAAATATTGAAACAACAGTATTGTATGCTGATTATCAATCAATTAATTTTTAAAATATCCCCATTATCCTCCATTTCGTTTTCATTGATACAAAGGTAGTTATTTTTTGGTTAAATCGACTTACAAGATTTGATAATTATTTGCGTGGTTCACGTTTTTATATTAACTTTGCAGCAGTATTAAAATAGGTGAAAGAAATTGATAGAAAAACATATTGTTCTTGATGATATTGACCCCGTAGTGTTCTATGGCGTTGGTAATATACATCTGCAAATGATAAAATCTCTCTTTCCAAAAGTGAGAGTCGTTGCTCGCGACAATGTAATAAAGGTATTGGGCGACGAAGAGCAGATGGCAAAATTAGAAGAAGATGTTGAGAATATGCGCAAACATATTTTAAAGTATAATGTTATAAGCGAAGAAGATATTCTTGACATTGTAAACGGAAGACAAACCAAAACAGATACAGGCAAAGGTGTATTGGTTTACTCTGTTTCGGGAAAGCCTATAAAAAGTCGCTCTCACAATCAGCAACTATTGGTTGATGCCTTCAACAAGAACGATATGGTGTTTGCGGTAGGTCCAGCAGGTACAGGTAAAACCTATTTGAGCATTGCGCTTGCTGTGAAAGCATTGAAAGCAAAGGAAGTTAAGAAGATTATTCTCTCTCGTCCAGCGGTCGAAGCTGGAGAAAAATTAGGCTTTCTGCCTGGCGATATGAAAGAGAAGATAGACCCCTATCTGCAACCTTTGTACGATTCGCTTGAAGATATGATTCCCGCAGTTAAACTTCAAGATATGATGGACAAGCACATCATACAAATAGCTCCGCTTGCATTTATGCGAGGAAGAACGTTGAACGATGCCATTGTCATACTCGATGAAGCCCAAAACACATCGACAGCCCAAATCAGAATGTTTCTTACACGATTGGGAATGAACTCAAAGATGATAATAACAGGCGATTTAACACAGATAGACCTTTCCTACAATCAGAAAAGCGGACTGAAAGAAGCGATAGAAATACTTTCTGGAACAGAAGGAATAGCTGTTGTAAAACTCGACCAAAAAGATATTGTAAGACATAAGCTTGTAACGAGAATTGTTACTGCTTACGATACATACGATAAAGCAAAGAAAAATAAGACTACTCCATAAAACAATAAAAATTATGAATGCATTGACTAAAACCGATTTTAAGTTCGAAGGACAAAGAAATGTTTATCACGGAAAAGTTCGTGATGTCTACGACATTAACGATGATTTAATAGTAATGGTCGCAACCGACCGTATTTCAGCCTTCGATGTGGTATTGCCTAAAGGTATTCCTTTCAAAGGACAAGTTTTAAACCAGATAGCTTCAAAGTTTTTAGACCTTACTTCTGACATTTGCCCTAACTGGAAATTAGCGACTCCAGACCCAATGGTTACAGTGGGATTGAAATGCGAAGGCTTTAAGGTGGAGATGATTATCCGTTCTATTCTTACAGGTTCGGCTTGGAGAGAATATAAAGCTGGCTGCAGAGAACTTTGCGGTGTGAAACTTCCAGATGGAATGAAAGAAAACGAACGCTTCCCCGAACCAATCATCACACCAACCACCAAGGCTGACGAAGGCCACGATATGAACATTTCCAAAGAAGAAATCATCAAGCAAGGTATCGTTTCAGAAGAAGACTACAATACGATTGAAGATTGGACAAGAAAACTTTTTGCACGCGGACAGGAAATTGCCGCCCAAAAAGGACTTATTCTTGTTGATACCAAGTATGAATTTGGTAAGCGTGATGGCAAATGCTATTTAATAGACGAAATACATACGCCAGACTCAAGTCGCTACTTCTATGCTGACGGCTATGAAGAAAAACTGGCAAAAGGCGAACCACAGAAGCAGCTTTCAAAGGAGTTTGTTCGCCAATGGCTGATAGAACACAACTTTATGAACGAACCGGGACAGAGTATGCCCGAAATAACTGATGAGTATGCAGCAAGCGTAGGCGACAGATACATTGAGCTCTATGAGCATATCACAGGAGAAACGTTTGTAAAAGTTGATAACGAAATTGACTTGGCAGGACGCATTGAAAAGAATGTAAGCCAGTATTTGGCTTCAAGAAAATAAAAGGCTTCAAGATAATAGTCGCAAGAAACCAATAGGCATCAAAGTGTATAATCAAGAAAAGATAAAGCCTTATAACAGCACGGACGAAAAAGGGAAAGTGGTTGAGGAAATGTTTGACAACATAGCCCCAACCTATGACACCTTAAATCACAGGCTGTCATGGAATATAGACAAAAGTTGGCGCAAGAAAGCTATAAAGCAACTTTCACCATTCAAGCCCAAAACAATACTTGACATTGCAACGGGGACTGGCGATTTTGCTATTTTGTCAGCCAAAATGCTTTTACCTGATACACTTATTGGTGCTGATATTTCTGAAGGAATGATGGAAATTGGGCGACAGAAGGTAAAAAATGAAGGGCTGGAAGGCATTATATCATTTCAAAAAGAAGATTGTTTAAATCTTACTTTCCCTTCCGATACATTTGAAGCTGTAACAGCTGCTTTCGGCATTCGTAATTTTCAAGACCTTGAGAGAGGACTTGTAGAAATGTACAGGGTTTTAAAGAAAGGTGGACATTTGTGTATTATAGAACTCACTACGCCAATATCATTCCCTATGAAGCAACTCTTTAAAGTGTATTCAAAGGTGGTTTTACCATTTTACGGACGCTTGATTTCAAAAGATAGCAACGCATACGATTATTTAAACAAGACGATTGCTGCATTTCCACAAGGTGAGACAATGATGAAAATTCTTCAGAAAGCTGGTTTCGCTAAAACCTCTTTTAAGCGTTTGACTTTTGGTATCTGCACAATGTATATTGCTGAAAAATAAATTTTAGTTACTTATGGACAAATATGGACTGATAGGTTATCCGTTAGAACATTCTTTTTCCAAAGGATATTTTAATGAGAAATTTCAAAACGAAGGCATTGACGCCGAGTACAATAATTATGAAATTTCATCTATTGAAAGCCTTTTGGAGATTATTGATACGAATCCGGAATTGAAAGGACTTAATGTTACCATACCTTATAAAAAGCAAGTTATTAAGTATCTTGATGCTTTGAGTCCTGAAGCAAAAGCTATCGGTGCTGTAAATGTCATTCGTATAGAACACATAGGCAACAAAACATATCTCAAAGGTTATAATAGCGATGTTATAGGATTTACAAAAAGCATAGAGCCTTTATTGGAACGCTATCATAAGAAAGCACTTGTATTAGGAACAGGTGGTGCTTCTAAAGCTGTATGCTATGGATTGAAATCTTTAGGTATTGAGACTAAATGTGTTTCAAGACGCAAAAACATAGACGTCTTGACCTATAATGATTTGTCTCCCAAGATAATAAAAGAATTTAATGTAATTGTAAATTGCACACCTGTAGGAATGTATCCAAACGTGGAGGAATGTTTGCCACTTCCATATGAAGCTATGGATAGCCATACACTTTTATATGATTTGCTTTACAATCCTAACGTAACACGCTTTATGGAAAAAGGCAAAGAGCATGGTGCAGTTGTTAAGAACGGATTGGAAATGTTACTTTTGCAAGCATTTGCAAGCTGGGATATTTGGAATGATAAAGAAGATAAATAATCTGAAAATATAGTCGAGACAATGAATAACAGATATGCAATGCGTGGCGTTAGTGCTGCCAAAGAAGATGTACACAACGCTATAAAGAATATAGACAAGGGAATTTTCCCACAGGCTTTTTGCAAAATCATTCCAGACATCTTAGGAGGTAGCGAGGAATACTGCAATATAATGCATGCCGATGGTGCAGGTACAAAATCCTCCTTAGCTTATATGTACTGGAAAGAAACTGGCGATTTAAGTGTATGGAAGGGTATTGCGCAGGACGCTATAGTTATGAATACCGACGATTTGTTGTGTGTTGGTGCAGTAGACAATATCTTAGTATCGTCTACTATCGGACGCAACAAGATGCTTGTTCCAGGCGAAGTTATATCTGCCATCATTAACGGCACAGATGAGTTGCTTGCAGAAATGAGAGAGATGGGAATAGGCATTTACCCTACTGGCGGAGAAACAGCAGATGTTGGCGACTTGGTACGTACTATCATTGTCGATTCTACTGTTACCTGCAGAATGAAACGCTCTGACGTTATTGACAATGCGAATATTCGCCCTGGCGATGTTATCGTTGGCTTGAGTTCAACTGGACAATCAACCTATGAAAAGAAGTACAATGGCGGAATGGGCAGCAATGGTCTTACAAGTGCACGCCATGATGTTTTTTCAAAGTATTTAGCTGAAAAATATCCAGAGAGTTTCGACCACACTGTGCCCAACGAACTTGTTTATAGTGGCAAATACAAACTGACCGATACGGTAGAAGGCAGTCCTCTGAATGCAGGAGAATTGGTTCTCTCCCCTACCCGCACCTACGCCCCTGTAATTAAGCGAATACTCGATGAATATCGTAGCGAAATACACGGAATGGTGCATTGTACAGGTGGAGCACAAACAAAGGTATTACACTTTGTAAATGATAACTGTAAAGTGATAAAAGACAATATGTTCCCAGTTCCTCCTTTGTTTAAAGCTATAAAGGAATGTAGCGGTACGGATTGGAAAGAAATGTATCAAGTGTTCAATATGGGACACAGAATGGAAGTTTATGTCTGCCCCGAAATGGCAAACTCGATTATTGCTATTAGCAAGGAATTCAATATCGATGCACAAGTTATCGGTCATATTGAAGAAGGCGAAAAGAGCTTAACTATCAAAAGCGAATTTGGAGAATTTAATTATTAAACAACAACAGAAATAAATATATGCCCGAAAAGAACAGTATATTAGAGAAGCTCGATGGACTTGAAGCACGTTTCGAAGAGGTTTCTACGCTCATTACCGACCCAGACGTAATAAGTGACCAACAAAGATATGTCAAGCTCACCAAGGAATATAAAGACCTTGGTGATATTATGAATGCTCGAAAACGATATATAAATTGCCTTACTACAATAAACGAAGCTAAAGATATTCTTACCAATGAAACCGACCCTGAAATGAAAGAAATGGCAAGGTTGGAACTGAGTGAGAATGAAGAGTTGCAGCCAAAACTTGAAGAAGAGATTAAGCTTTTACTTGTTCCTAAAGACCCTGAAGACGACAAGAATGTGCAAATGGAAATCAGAGCAGGAGCAGGTGGCGACGAAGCTGCATTATTTGCAGGCGATATTTTCAATATGTATAAACGTTACTGCGACAAGAAAGGTTGGACACTGTCTATCACATCGGTTTCGGAAGGAACTGTTGGCGGTTTTAAAGAAATAGACTTTGCCGTGGCTGGTGCCGGCGTATATGGCATTCTTAAATACGAATCAGGTGTCCACCGCGTGCAACGTGTTCCATCTACCGATACGCAAGGTCGTATGCAGACATCGGCAGCGACAGTTGCCGTACTTCCGGAAGCCGATAAATTTGAAGTAAACATTAATGAAGGCGAGATAAAATGGGATACTTTCCGTTCGAGCGGTGCAGGCGGTCAGAATGTGAACAAGGTGGAATCGGGCGTTCGATTGCGCTATCCGTGGAAAAATCCTAATACAGGAGAGGTGGAAGAAATCCTTATAGAATGTACCGAAACCCGCGACCAACCTAAGAATAAGGAAAGAGCTTTATCGAGATTGCGTACATTTATATACGACCGTGAGCATCAGAAATATGTAAACGACATAGCGAGCAGGCGTAAGAGTCTTGTTTCTACAGGAGACCGTTCGGCTAAAATCCGTACTTACAACTATCCACAAGGTCGAGTAACCGACCACCGCATAGGTTTTACGACTCACGATTTGCCTGGTTTCATGAATGGCGAAATTCAAGATATGATAGATGCACTGACTGTTGCAGAAAACGCAGAAAAATTAAAAGAAACAGAATTGTAAGTTATTGCATAATACAGAAGAAGAAATTTAATCTCCACAGGTATAGTAGACAGAGAATGCGACAATATATACTTTCGTGGGGCACAATATATACTTTCGTGGGGCACAATATATACTTTCGTCATTATTAACATTTGCCCCCATTTTTGAGTATAAACATTCAAGTCTGTAAACAATTCGTCAAACCCACGTTAATAATAAATACCATTTCGTGGTTTGAAACTAAAGAATAAACATAAATAAGTATGGAGAGAAAACAATTAATAGAGCAAATATTTACAAAGAAATCGTTTCTTTGCGTCGGGCTTGATACCGATTTAAATAAGGTTCCTAAGTTTCTGTTAAACGAAGAAGACCCTATTTTTTCTTTTAATAAAGCCATAATTGACGCAACAGCTCCTTATTGTGTAGCATACAAACCCAATTTAGCATTTTATGAGTGCTATGGGTTGAAAGGTATGGAGGCGTTTGAAAAAACAATAACATATCTGAAAGAGAAATATCCAAATCACTTCATAATAGCCGATGCCAAGCGTGGAGATATTGGAAACACATCAAAGATGTATGCACAAACATTCTTTAAAGAATATAATGTTGATGCGCTTACCATAGCTCCATATATGGGAGAAGATTCTGTAAAGCCTTTCTTGGAATATGAGGGAAAATGGGTTATTCTTCTTGCATTGACAAGCAATAAAGGAAGCCACGACTTTCAGTTATTTGAAGACAAAGATGGTGTACGCTTATTCGAGCGAGTACTGAGCAAGGCGCAAGAATGGGGCACAACAGAGAATTTAATGTTTGTTGTCGGGGCAACACAAGGAAGTTTGTTTGCTGATATACGGAAATTAGCCCCCAATAGTTTCCTCTTAGTACCGGGAGTTGGCGCACAAGGTGGAAGTTTGCAAGAAGTTTGTAAATATGGTATGAATAAGGACTGCGGTCTTTTGGTCAATTCCTCACGAGGTATTATCTATGCAAGTTCAGAGGCAAACTTTGCAGAAATTGCAGGAGAAAAGGCGAAAGAATTGCAGCAAGAAATGGAAAAAGAGCTTGACAAACTAAAAGAATAATTCAAAAGAGAAGCGTTCTATGAATGGCAGTAAGATTATAAGCGACCCCGTATTTGGATTTATCAGGATTCCATCGGGGCTTCTTTTGAATATTGTTAAGCACCCATTTATGCAACGCTTAACCCGTATAAAACAATTAGGACTAACTACAGTTGTTTATCCTGGTGCTCAACATACAAGGTTTCAGCACTCATTGGGAGCTTTCCACCTAATGAGTGAGGCAACCTTGTCGCTGCAGCAAAAGGGTGTTTTCATTTTCGATAGCGAAGCAGAAGCAGTTCAAGCAGCCATTTTGATGCACGACATCGGACACGGTCCTTTCTCCCACGTGCTCGAGAATACATTAATCAAAGGAATTACCCACGAAGAAATATCTTTAATGGTAATGAATTGCATCAACCAAGAAATGAATGGTGAACTTAATCTTGCTATTAAGATTTTCAAGAATGAATACCCCAAGCGTTTTCTTCATCAGTTAATCAGTAGCCAACTTGATATGGACAGGCTGGACTATCTGAAACGAGATAGCTTTTTTACAGGTGTAACGGAAGGCAACATTGGTTCGGCACGAATTATAAAAATGCTGAATGTTGTAGACGATACCTTGGTAATAGATGCTAAAGGTATTTATTCAATAGAGAATTTCCTTACATCGCGCCGTTTAATGTATTGGCAAGTATATTTACATAAAGCCACGGTTGGGTACGAAAAGCTCTTAATCAGTTTATTGCTTAGAGCTAAAAAGTTACTGAAAGATGGATATAAGCTATTTGCCTCTCCTGCTTTAGCTTTCTTTCTTGACAACGACGTAAATGCAGAATACTTCAAAAATAATGAAGAAACACTGAAACATTACTTGAGTTTAGATGACAGCGACTTATGGAGTGCTATAAAAGTATGGCAAAAATCAGAAGATAAAATACTATCACTCCTTGCCGATGATTTTATCAATCGCAAACTTTTCAAGGTCGAAATTCACGATGAACCAATTTCACAAGAACAAATAGGCGAATGTAAAGAACGAATTTGCCACTTCTTAGGCGTTACGAAAGAAGATAGCAGCTACTTGATGCAGATTGATACTGTTCAAAAAGATATGTACGATATCAACGACGACCGTATTAGCATATTATCAAAAGATGGTAGTTTAAAAGACATAACAGAGGCTTCAGAGATTTTGAACGTAGAACTATTATCTAAAAAAATTCGTAAATATTACTTTTGTTATCACAGAATCTAACAAAAGTTTGTTATCTTTGCACGAACAAGCATTTATCATTTATTATATAGAATGGAATTTAACGCAAAACAAATCGCAGAATATATACAAGGAAGCATAGAAGGCGATGAAGAAGCAACCATTAGTACTTTCGCAAAAATAGAGGAAGGAAAGCATGGTGCTATAAGTTTTTTAGCAAACCCAAAATATACTCATTATATATACGAAACTGAATGTTCTATAGTTCTTGTAGACGAAAGCATAAAGATTGAGAAGCCAACGAAAGCGACATTAATACGTGTAAAAAATGCACGCGACTGTGTTGCAAAGCTTCTTCAGCTTTATGAAAGTATGAAGCCTAGAAAACAAGGAATAGATTCGTTAGCGTTTATTTCTCCAAAAGCAACAATAGGAAAGAATGTCTATATTGGTGCTTTTGCATATATAGGCGATGGAGTGGTTGTTGGAGATAACTGTATGATTTATCCTCATACAACCATTATGGACAATACAACTTTAGGAAACAATTGCATCATTTATCCTAATGCCAGCATCTACCATAATTGTAAAATCGGAAATAATGTTATTTGTCATTCTGGCAGTGTCATAGGCGCAGATGGCTTTGGCTTTGCCCCAAATGCAGAAACAAACAGCTATGATAAAATTCCGCAAATTGGCATTGTTACCATAGAAGACGATGTTGAAATAGGAGCAAACACGTGTATTGACCGTTCAACTATGGGAAGCACTTATGTGCGTAAAGGCGTAAAACTCGACAACCTTGTGCAGATAGCACATAATACTGATATTGGCGAAAACACTGTTATGAGCGCACAAGTTGGTATTGCGGGCTCTACTAAAGTTGGAGAATGGTGTATGTTTGGTGGACAGGTTGGAATATCTGGGCACTTAAATATTGGTAATAAAGTCTTCCTTGGTGCACAGTCAGGCGTATTGAGCAAGTTAAAAGATAATCAGTCGCTTATGGGTAGCCCTGCTATTGAGCCACGCAACTATTTTAAATCACAAGTCATATTCCAAAGACTTCCTGAGATTTATAAGCAGATAGATGCTTTACAGAAAGAAGTTGATGAATTGAAAAAGAATAAATAAGATATATGGAAACAACAAAACAGAAAACACTGAAGGGAAGTTTTTCCCTCTTTGGAAAAGGTTTACATACAGGATTAAGCCTTACTGTTACTTTTAATCCAGCTCCAGATAATACAGGATACAAAATTCAACGAATTGATTTGGAGGGACAGCCCATCATTGATGCCATTGCTGAAAATGTTATTGATACCCAACGTGGTACGGTAATAGCGAAAGGCGAAGCACGTGTCAGTACTATCGAACATGGTATGGCTGCCCTATACGCAATGGGAATAGACAACTGTTTAATCCAAATTAACGGTCCAGAATTTCCCATTCTTGATGGATCAGCAGCAATGTATGTTGAAAAGATTAGAGAAATAGGTATCGTAGACCAAAATGCTCCTAAAGATTATTACATCATTAGAAAAAAGATGGAGTATAAGGACGAAAGTGGTAGCATTATCACTATTCTCCCCGACGAGCAGTTCTCTATAACAGCAATGTGTTCTTTTGAATCTAAATTCATTAGCAGTCAATTTGCAACACTTGACGATATTGATAAATTTGCTGACGAAATATCTCCTGCAAGAACCTTTGTTTTTGTTAGAGATATTATGCCGTTGTTGCAAGCAAATCTTATAAAAGGTGGTGACCTCGACAATGCGATAGTTATTTATGAGAAACAAGTAGACCAACCCACTCTTGACCAATTAGCTGACCTGCTTAAGGTACCACATATGGACGCTACAAGCATTGGCTACATACAAAACAAGCCTCTTATTTGGGACAATGAGTGTACAAGACATAAGTTGCTGGATATCATTGGTGATGTGGCTTTAATTGGAAAACCTATCAAGGGACGTATTGTTGCGACCCGACCTGGCCATACCGTAAACAATAAGTTTGCAAGAATGATTCGTAAAGATATTCGCAAGCACGAAATTCAAGCTCCTATTTACGACCCAAACGATGAACCTTTAATGGATAATATCCGAATACGCGAGCTCCTCCCCCATCGTTATCCAATGCAACTTGTTGATAAAGTAGTTGCGATGGGAGCAACAACAATAGTTGGTGTTAAAAACATTACCGCCAACGAACCATTCTTTCAAGGACATTTCCCACAAGAGCCCGTAATGCCAGGTGTTCTTCAGATAGAAGCTATGGCACAGTGTGGCGGATTATTGGTACTTTCTCAAGTAGAAGAGCCTGAAAGATGGTCTACCTATTTCTTAAAGATAGATAATGTAAAGTTCCGTCAGAAAGTTGTTCCTGGCGATACGCTGTTGTTCCGTGTTGAACTTTTAAGCCCTGTACGTCATGGCATCAGTTCAATGCAAGGTTATATGTTTGTAGGCGACAATGTTGTAGCAGAAGCTACATTCACTGCACAAATAGTAAAAAACAAATAAATAAAATTATGAATACTATTAGTCCTTTGGCATTCGTACATCCAAATGCAAAGATAGGCGATAATAATATCATTGGTCCATTTTGTTACATTGACGATAATACGGTAATTGGCGATAACAACAAACTACTGAACAGTGTAACAATACACACAGGTGCACGAATTGGCAACGGAAACGAATTTTTCCCCGGAGCGAGCATTTCTACCAAACCACAAGATTTGAAGTTTCGTGGTGAAGACAGTTTCTGCGAGATTGGCGACAACAATTCAATACGTGAGAACGTAACCATTTCGCGTGGTACTGCTTCAAAGGGCACAACAATTGTAGGCAGCGACAATCTTTTTATGGAAAACATGCACATTGCCCATGACTGTATTATCGGTTCAAACATCATTATCGGCAATTCAACGAAGCTGGCAGGAGAAGTTAGAGTAGAGGATTATGCTATTATCTCTGCTTCCGTTCTTTGCCACCAGTTCTGTAATATTGGTTGTAATGTAATGATTCAAGGCGGAAGTCGTTTTTCTCAAGATATTCCTCCTTATATTATTGCAGGCAAAGAACCTATCCGATATGCAGGCATCAATATCATTGGGCTAAGACGCAAGGGATTTACCAATGAGCAAATAGACCAAATTCACAATGCTTATCGTTTGCTATATGGTGAAGGTACCCGCGAGGAAAATATCCAAAAGATAAAAGATACTCTACCAATGACAAAAGAAATTCAGCATATCATTGAATTTGTTCAAGCTTCATCAAGGGGTATTATCAAATAACGTGAGTCCGGCGAATTATCAATGTACGGATTCATCGTGTTTTAAGCCTCAGAATACCGCTATTTACGGTATCAGAGAGCAGTTGTATGTATCTGTTCCGAAACGGCATTCGTCGTAACCCCGTTACTACAACTGTCGTAACCCCGTTGCGACGATCGCCGTAACTCCGTTGCTACAATGGTCGTAACTCCGTTACGATTTTAGGAGTTATTCAGAAGAGGAATATTGTCGGACTCCACATCATCTTAAATTCATCGAACTAACATTAAATAACAAGTATTGAACATACAGACTCTTATTGTATTGACAGGTCCAACAGGTGTTGGCAAGACAGCTTTAACACTTGATATTGCACAGCATTATGGTTTAGAAATTATCAATGCCGATTCGAGACAGATATACAAAGAGTTGCCCATAGGAACAGCTGCTCCTGTAAAAGAACAGCTGAATCGTGTAAAGCACCACTTTGTTGCTTGTAAAAGTGTTAGTGAATATTACTCGGCAAGCCTTTATGAGCAAGAGGTCTTGGGGCTGTTGAAAGCAAATCCAGCATCTTCATACATATTGTCTGGCGGTTCGATGCTGTATATTGATGCAGTCTGCAATGGTATAGACGATATACCTACCATTGACGACGAGACACGACAAACTTTAATGCAAAGACTCGAAACAGAAGGATTAGAGAAGCTTTGCGAATTATTAAAGGAATTAGACCCCACTCATTGGGAGATGGTAGATAAGAGAAATCCTCGCAGAGTCCTTCATGCACTTGAAGTGTGCATCCAAACAGGAAGAACATACACATCATATCGTACTAACAAAAAGCGAGAACGTCCATTTAATATAATTAAAATAGGATTGAACCGTCCGCGCGAAGAACTGTACGGACGGATTAATGCACGCACAGAAGATATGATTGCTTCGGGAATGATAGACGAGGCTTTGCGTATGTATGATTGCCGAGATTTAAATGCCTTGAACACCGTAGGCTATAAAGAACTGTTTGAATATCTTGATGGCTTAACTACTCTTGATGAAGCTGTTTTTAAGATACAAAGCAACACAAGGAAATATGCACGCAAACAGCTGACTTGGTTTAAAAGAGATAAGAATATTCGTTGGTTTCACCCCAATGAAACTAAAGAAATATTAAAACACATTGATAGTTATCTATTCTAAAAACATTTTGCTACTTTTGCAAGCCTATTAGAATAAGACAACATATATAAATTACTTCTAAATGAAAAGTATAGTCAGATTATTCAAAAACATTATAAAAGGGATTTGTAGTTTCTTCCCATGGTACATCAAATTGTATAAAGGGCGTGCGTGGTACACAAAGTTGTCGTTGGGTATTGTATCGTTCCTTGTTTCAATCTTTCTTTTCTTGGGTATGGTTGATATAAACTTTCTCTGGCTCTTTGGCAAATCTCCAGGTTTTGCTGAGATAAAGACTCCACCAACCTATGCAGCTTCAGAAATATATAGTGCCGACTCTGTCTTAATTGGTAAATATTTCAAGGAAAATCGCATACCCGTAAAGTATGAAGAGGTAAACCCAACGTTTTGGAATGCCCTGATAAGTACCGAAGATGAAAGATTTTACAGCCACCATGGAGTAGACTTCATGGGTATCGGTGGTGCTGTGAAAGATGCCTTAACGCGTGATGGTGCCCGCGGTGCATCTACCATAACACAGCAACTTGCTAAAAACATGTTCCACGTCAGAAATAAGGAATATTCAGGATTGCTGGGTAAAATTCCTGGCATGCGAATGCTTATTGCCAAAGCCAAAGAATGGATTATAGCATACAAAATAGAATTTATTTATTCTAAGAACGAAATTCTGACAATGTATGCCAATACAGTAGATTTTGGAAACAATGCGTATGGAATAAAGACAGCTGCAAGAACATATTTCAATACCACTCCTCGCCAACTTACTACCGAACAAGTTGCAACGTTAGTCGGAATGCTAAAGGCAACAACCTACTACAACCCTATCTTGCACCCTTCAAATTCTCTTAGCAGACGCAATACAGTTCTGTATAACATGGTAACACACGGGCATCTGACAAAGAATGATTATGAAAAGTATTCAAAGATGCCAATGAAACTTGATGTACATGTAGAAGAAAATTATGACGGTAGGGCACAATACTTTCGCGAATACGTTGCCGATTATCTGAAAAACTGGTTAAAAGACAACGACTATGACTTATATAGCAGCGGTTTGAAAATCTACACAACAATCGACACTCGTATGCAGAAGTATGCAGAAGACGCTGCAAAGAAACAGATGCGTAAAATTCAACAGGATTTTAACAGGCATTGGAGCGGACAAGACCCATGGCGCGATGAGAATGGCAATTTAGTACCGGGCTTTATAGAAGGGATTGCAGAACGCCAACCGTTCTATAAGAACTTGGTGCAGAAATACCCAAACCAACCAGACAGCGTATTGTACTATATCAACAAGCCTCACAAGGTGAAACTGTTCGATTACGATAAGGGTATAATCGAAAAGGAAATGTCATCGATGGATTCCATTCGCTATATGGTAAAGTTCATGCACTGCTCAATGGTTGCTATGGAGCCTGAAACAGGCGCAGTGAGGGCATGGGTTGGCGACATAGACTTCAGAACATGGAAATACGACAAGGTTACGGCACAACGACAGCCGGGTTCTACTTTCAAACTCTTTGTCTATTCCGAAGCTATGAATCAAGGCTTGGCACCGTGCGATAAGCGCAGAGATGAATACATCAGCATGCAGGTGCCCGACAAGAAGACCGGAATATTGAAAACTTGGACGCCACGCAATGCCAATGGCAACTACTCGGGCGACTCTATAACATTAAAAGCAGGCTTCGCTCGAAGTATCAATACGATAGCCGTCCGCTTGGGACAAGAGATGGGCATAAAGAACATTATCCGCACTGCCCAAGACATGGGCATAAAGAGTCCGCTTGAGAACGAACCTTCGTTGGCTTTGGGTTCGAGCGATGTAAACTTGCTTGAAATGGTAAACGCATACTGTACGGTGGCAAACGATGGCGAACATTGCGACCCGGTTGTGGTTACAAAGATACTCGACCAGCGGGGCAACGAAGTGTATGTCGCACAACACGACAACAAGCAAGTGCTGCCTTATCAGAGTGCCTTCTTCATGCAACAGTTGCTGAAAGGTGGTCTTACTGAACCGGGTGGAACCAGTCGCGCACTAAATCAGTACATATTCAGAGACACCGACTGGGGCGGAAAGACGGGAACCTCCAACAATCATTCCGATGCTTGGTTCATGGCAGTAAGTCCGAAACTTGTTATCGGTGCATGGGTAGGCGGTGAATACCGTAGCATTCACTTCCGGACAGGTGCCTTAGGGCAAGGCTCGAAGACGGCTCTTCCGATGTGCGGTAACTTCATTTACGACTTAATGCGCGACAAGGCTTTCCAAAAATATCATGCAAAGTGGCAGCCCAATCCCGAAAAGGAAATAGATCCTGCAATGTATAATTGCCAGACGGTAGTGCGTACAAAGCGTGCGCCAGATAGTCTGCATATATATAATCGGAACGAAAGGAAGGAACAATCAAACGAAGAGATTCCGAATGACGAAGAAGAGAACAACACAGATGTAGGGAACGAACAGAGTCCTTCGTCCAATAGTGAAGAAAGCGGCAGACCCAAGAAGCAGAAACCGTCAAGGCAACCATCGTCGCCAATTAATGTACCGAGACCTCGTATCGAGCCTCTTGAAACTTAAGATTATTGGATAAATCATGAGAGAATGCTCAAATAAATTTAGGATTTCTGGAATAGTATGTTCCCTTTTAGTGGGATTTCTCTGTATTGTATCCTGCAATAATGGAAAATCTTCTTCCTCGACTCCGAAAGATACTGTTGCGTCATCGGTGTTTGCTCCAAATGTAAACGACACAACTCTAAACATTGATCTGTCGGAAATCACTAATATACGTTTCCCCCAATATAAAATATTAAGACAACAGCCAATTATTCCCGATTCTATGAGCATTGCAATCGACGAAGAAACAATAGCAAGTGGTAACTATTCTGCTGTATTGAGTTTCGACACAATTCCGATGCTGATATTCTACGAAAAAATTGAACAAGCAGCCAAACACGATACCTGTTGGAAAATAAAAGAAAATAATTATACTTATAAACGAAAGGACAAACAAGGTGGACACTATCAACTTACATTTAGAAAAGGCAGCGTGCAGATATTGGTTAGCCATCTTAATGCTGATGTGTCCAATGGAAACAAACATCAGTCAGTGTAGCTATGTAAGTGCCCAACATTAGTGCCCGTTGAGCTTACCAAATAGACCTTATATGTTTAGTTGCATGTTAAGGGAAGAGTGTAAAGTAAACTGTGTCAGGCTACAATAAGAAATAGTTTTATACAGTTTATTTTTTATGGACAACAAAGAAATTGATTACAAGAGAGCTGCGGAACAGCTTTGTAAGGGAGAACCGTTATTTGGTAAGGATGGTGCACTATCACCAATGTTGGAGCGCATTTTGAATGCTGTCCTTGAAGGTGAGATGGATGCCCATCTCTCTTGATGAACACTCAAAAAGCAACCGCCGTAATGGTAAGATGCCTAAGCAAGTGCAGACACGTTATGGTGAGATCACTGTAGAAACTCCTCGTGACCGCAACGGTTCCTTTGAAACCTCAGACCGTCAAAAAGCGCGAGACGATCCTTGCAGAAGGTATGGCGGATCAGATTATAAACATGTATGCTTTTGGTACAAGTACTCGCGATATCAGCAAGTATTTTGAGCGTGAGTTTGATACCAAACTATCTGCAGAAACCATCAGTTCCATCACAGACAGAGTTCTGCCTGAAATCAAGTCATGGCGTTCACGAATGTTTGATCCTGTATATGCAATACGCTGGCTGGATGCCATCCATTATAAGGTGAAGGACGAAACCGGACGTGCGGTCTCATGCGCCATTTACAACGTCTTAGGCGCATCAACAAGGAAGACCACAAGAAACTTCTTGATATGTATATCTCCAAGAGTGAAGGCGCTAACTTCCGGCTAGAGGTTCTAAGCGCTCTTCAGAACAGAGGTGTCCGGAATATACTGATATGCTGCATTGACGGTCTGAAAGGCTTCCCTGATGCTATACAGAGCGTATTCCCCGATACAAGTGTCCAACTCTGCGTTGTCCATCAAATACGCAACTCTATCAAACACGTTGGCAGTAAGCATCAAAAAGAGTTCCTCTGTGACCTTAAGACAGTATATGGTGCCGTTAGCAAAGAGACTGCAGAAACACAGTTGGACACACTCGACAGCAAGTGGGGAGAAACGTATCCCATCGGCATAAAATCATGGTGTGACAATTGGGAACGCCTTACGGAATACACCTGCGGTACGTAAGCTGATACATACCACCAACACGGTTGAAGGGTACTATAAACAAGTACGTAAGGTAACAAAGAACGCCACTTGCAAACTGGTCTCAGATATCACAACAATTAGCAATAAAATTTGGAGAACGTTTTGAGATTATGTAACTTTACCTCGGAGGAAAGGCTCCTCATATGACCAACACGATTAAAAATCGTGCTATCCAAATGGGGTAAAATATGAAGGATAAGAGCCTTGACACAGTTGAAATTACACTACCAACTTCAAATGATATCTATACTTCGCTTTTAGTGTGTGCTTGATTCCTTCTTACCCATGGGCAAGTATATTTCATCTTACCCATGGGATAGGGGAAGCTCTAAATGTTTTTTATTTTTTTACTATTTTTTGCCCGTCTACAATATAGATCCCTGCTGGCAAATCTTCCAACTTGTTATTGATACAACTGCCATCTAATGTATAGATGCCTTGTTTCTTCTTGGCAATATCAATAGTAGCTGTGGATGTAATATTAGTAGCGCCCTTAGTTATTACTACCCAGTCTGTCACAACATCTCGGTTTGCTCCATAAAGATAAAAGTAAGGGTATTCGTATTCTTCTACCTCTTCCCAATATGTTCCTTTAGGAGAGGTTACGGCACAATCAGTAAAAGTTGGCACTTTATCCCATATCCAAGCAATGCTACCCTTATGTGTACTATTACTTTCACTACCACCTTTTACACGTACATTACAGTTATCAAATATCCAATAGCCACCATAAAAGCCATTACTTCCACCACTTGCTTCTACGTTGCAGTCTTTTATTGTTATAGTACCTTGGTTGAAAACTGCTTTATTATATTTATCGTCACTTGCTGTAGACGAACCTGTTAAGGTAAGTTTACCTTCACCAGAAATACGGACTTCCTTATCCATATTCCAAATACCTGTTTGCTTGTCGGAAATAATAGTATTTTCGTTAGTAATGCGGATAACCAACCCATCAATTCTGTTTTCTATTCCGTGGGTTGCTGTTGCATGAATAGTAGCTCCATCAAGCGTAAGTGTTTTAGAATCGTTATCGTATTTCGCCTTTCCCGTTACACCTTTTATAACACTCAAGTCATTACAGTTTTCAGGAGTTACTGCTGTACCAGCAATCTTAATGTTGTAAACGCTTTGGGCCATTCCTTGTTGTGCCATTGAAACGAATAATACAGCAACTGCTACATGCATACTTTTATACAGATTGTTTTTCATTATTAAAAGTGCCTCTCCATTCACTCTCTTTCTACGAGAGAACGCCTAATAAGAAGCTGGGGCGTTTAGGTTAAGTAAAATGTATCTGGGCACAAATGTAGCTCTTTTTCCTGAAAACAACAAGAGATAATAGAAGAAATTAAGAATAGCTAAAAGTTCGATAGTAAACATTCAAGATAGAAGTGCAATTTCTTAATGGGTGATCGTAAGAGTTGACCTCCGTGTTGGAAGCGGACGTTTTTGGTGCGAAGCGACAAAGTTGTCCGCCTTCCAACACGGAGGAATAAAAACAACCGGCAATGCAAAAAATAAAAAAGGGAGACCACTGTCTCCCCAGGATTAATTACTTTTGTATTGTCATATGCACCAATACTTAACCTGTGAGCAAAGGTACGCAATCTGCCAGGAAAAACAAAAGAAACAGACCCATAAAGCAATCTGGGACAAGGCCGATGCCCTTTCTCAGAGCCGTATGCATCGTGCTCTGGGAAACCGCGCCGTGAGCCAGCCGCTCGCCTGGCGCGTAAAAGAACTCATCACTGGGGAGCAATGGTCTCCCAAACAAATATCCAGCTACTTTGCAAAGGAGGGTGTAAAGATATCTCACGAGACCATTTGACAAGATGCTCCGCAACGACACAAGCGGTACGCTTGCCACAAACTGCCGACACAAGATGAAGTATCGCCACAACCCCTGGCACAGGCATGAGACCAAGACCCAAGGCATCAGGAACAAGGCAAGCATACACGAACGTCCCAAGGAGGTTGACGGCAGCCGGTTCGGAGACTGGGAGATGGACTTGATTGTCGACAAGGACAGCAATGCCATCCTCACGATGGTGGAGCGCAGCACGAACTTCCTCGTCATGGAAAAGCTCAAGCATGGTAAGAAGGCCACGCCGATGGATAAGACGGTATGGAGGAGGCGGCCCTACATGGGAGAGCATCTCAAGACGATCACAACGGATAACGGAAGCCAGTTTGCAGAGTATGAGTGGATTGCACATAGGTTGGCACTGGATATCTATTTCACGGATGCATACGCTTCATAGCAGAAAGGAGCTATCGAGAACACCAACAAGCTTATCGGGCAGTATATTACAAAAGGAACAGATATAAGTACCGTTACTGACAAAAGAATTAAGATGATACAGGCTAAAATCAACAGAAGAGCAAGAGAAAATCGGAGTAGAACTTATCAGTTGGCTGAAAGTAATTACTGTTCTGATGTTTGTTCTAATAGAAATATTGATGATTACAAATCCCGACCTTGTACTTTGGACAACTTTACCCTTCATTGCTCTGTTGCTTTATGTCTGCATCAAATACAAATTGAAATTGCTGTAAACAGGTTGATATATCGAAAAAAATATGTAAGTTTGCATATTATAAATAACAAATGAGTAGAAGACGATGGTTAGTTCCTTCGTTGAACATAAATAAATATAAACACGTATGAACTTTTTTCAGAAACTATTTGGTAGCAAAGAAGAAGTAAAAGTACAAAACGAGGCGAAAGATTTCGATGTATTGAAATACGATGGTGTCAGAGCCATGAAGACAGGCGAGGTAGACTATGCCGTGAAATGCTTTAAACACGCATTGGAAATAAAAGACGACTTGGAAATTCACGACCACCTTTCCATCGTCTATACTTCAAAAGGTATGTTCTCTGAAGCTTACGAAGAACTGCAGACATTAAGTAAGGCGCAGCCCGACAATGTGCAGATATTCATTCGTATGGCAAATATAGCCTTTATGATGGAGAACTATGGCGCAATGGCAAATGCCTGCGAAAAGGCGATACTTATAGATTCGGCAAATGCAACGGCACACTATCTGTATGCTGAAGCCTGCAAGGGACAGGGCGACGACGTTAATACAATAGCTATGGCAACAAAGGCGATCTCGTTAGACAGCAAGCAAGGCAACGCCTACTTGCTGCGTGGCGAGACCTATCTGCACACACAGCAACTTACCGAAGCCGAAGCCGATGTAGCTTGGCTGTTGGAACACACAGAAGACAACGAAGATGTACTGTTATTGAAAGCGAGAATCGAACGAGCAGCCACTCGCAACGATGAGGCAATAGAGTATTTCACAAAAGCCATTGATGCCAACCCATTTTCATACACTGCATTTAAAGAACGCAGCGAAATGTATTCTTTAATAGGAAACGAGGCGAAAGCAAAAGAAGATGCCGAAAGAGCAGAAGAGCTGATGCCAACAGATGGTAAAGAAAATGCAGAAGAAAATATTGAGAAACAACTCAATGACAAGTATAAACAAATGAATCCATATGGTTTTTAGTTCAAAAATATAACGAACAACATATTATTATAATGGAATTAGAACTACAACCGTTAGAACTTCCACATAAAGAAAACCAACCCATCATAATAGCAGGTCCTTGCTCTGCAGAAACCGAAGAGCAGGTAATGGACACTGCCCAGCAACTTTCAGCCAATGGTTGCAAGATATTCCGTGCAGGTGTTTGGAAGCCACGCACCAAACCTGGGTGCTTTGAAGGCAACGGCGAAAAAGCTCTGCCTTGGCTAAAACGGGTGAAAGACGAAACAGGTATGCTTATCGCCACCGAAGTTGCAACGCCCGAACACGTGGAACTGGCTTTAAAATACGATATGGATATACTGTGGATTGGTGCACGGACAACCACCAATCCGTTTGCCATACAAGCCTTATCCGACTTACTATGCGGTGTAAAGAACATTCCTGTATTGGTGAAAAACCCTGTAAATCCTGACCTTGAACTATGGATTGGTGCGCTGCAACGCTTAAATCAGGCAGGCATAAAACGATTGGGCGTTATCCATCGTGGCTTTTCGAGTTACGAAAAGAAAATATACCGCAACTTACCTATGTGGCAAATTCCCATCGAGTTGCACCGCCGCATACCCACCTTGCCGATTATTTGCGACCCCAGCCACATTGGCGGACGACGCGAACTGATTGCGCCACTTTGCCAACAAGGACTCGATTTAGGTGCCGACGGACTAATAATAGAAACCCATTGTAATCCGAACAAAGCGTGGAGCGATGCTGAACAACAAGTAACGCCCGAGCAATTAGACCTTATTCTTTCGCAACTCATCGTACGCAATAAGCACACAACAAGCGAAGAGCTACACCAACTGCGCTCACAGATAGACGAAATGGACAGTTCGTTGATAAACTTACTTGCCGAACGCTTCAAGCTTTGTCGCGAGATTGGCAAGTTCAAGAAGGAACATAATATGACTATCTTGCAGTCGGAACGCTACAACGAAATGTTGAAAAAGTGTGCGCGACAGGCAAACGCATGTGGAATAGATACCAAATTCGCTGCTCGCATTCTCGAAATCATACACGAAGAAAGCGTGCGCCAGCAGCTTACTATGCTGAACTAACAGTCATTTACCCGTTATGAAACATCTATGGTTGCTGTTTCTCTGCCTTCTTCCTTGCACATTGGTGGCACAAGAACGCTTACGCATAGTAGAATGGAACGTAGAAAACTTGTTTGACACAGAGCACGATTCAGAGAAAAACGATTTGGAGTTTACACCCAACTCGCCTCGCCATTGGACACGCACAAAGTATTGGGAGAAGCTGAACAAAGTGGGACAAGGCATTATTTCGTGTGGCGAGGATTCTGCAAGGACTTATCTGCCCGACTTGATAGGATTGTGCGAAGTGGAAAACGACAGCACGATGATTTACCTTACACAACGTTCGCTACTGCGAAAAGCACGCTACCAATATATTATGACAGCTTCGAACGACGAGCGCGGCATAGATGTCGCCCTACTCTACTCACCTTTCACCTTCCGAATTATGAAAGCCGACACCATTCATATCCCTCCATTAAAAGAGATGAGGCCTACTCGCGACATACTGCACGTAATGGGCGAATTGGTGAATGGCGACACGCTGCACGTAATTCTCTTACATGCACCAAGCCGTTCGGGCGGTGCTATATTCTCAGAACCATTCAGAATACACGTTGCCACTCAACTTTGCAATACCATCGACTCGATTAAAGCAACTGCAAATAATGCTAAAATAATAGCAATGGGCGACTTCAACGATTATTCCGACGACAAGTCGCTACAGAAAATATACAAGCATGGAATGACAAACATATCGCAAAATGCAATGGGAAAGAATGGAGCAAAAGGAACTTATCGCTATCGGGGAGAATGGGGCAGCTTAGACCAAATACTTGTAAGCACGAATTTAGTGCCCAAGGTACAGCAATGCAGAATAAACGATGCACCTTTTCTGCTCGAAGAAGATACAAAATATGGAGGCGTAAAGCCCCGCCGATTTTACAATGGTATGCGCTATAACGGTGGATTTAGTGACCATCTTCCATTGGTATTCGACTTGTTATTCTAACGTTAATACAACCACGAACAACCTACAACCACTGTAAGGGTGTGCCTCATCACATCCCCACATTCTACTTAAACAGATTGTCCATTATTCCAGTATGCTTTTTCTGCCATATTAAAGCTACAATGATTACAGGCAAGAAACTCTTTACACATCTGTATGGAGGGCGAGAAAAAATATATGAACATTTAAACTTTTAGATAATGAGAAAAATATTTATTATTTGCTTAATATTTCTGATGGTATTATCATTATGGGCTACATCAAGACCTCAAAAGAATATAAAGAGATCTCCTGAGCAAAAATTCAAACTCTGGCTTAATGATACAATTAAGCATATTAAAGGCAAATACACTATTAGTTATGACTCTACATTATTAACTATAACTGACAGCTTTTCATACATAGTTAGAAAAAGAAAAACAACTTATAATACCAATAAGAAAAATTCAGAAGCTATACAATATATGCTGAAAGATGTTCATGAGCCTCCATATATTAATTATAGAGTAATAGCTGCTAAGTATGATAAGTTTACTCCATCAGAAATAGACCACCTAAAATATGAGGCTTATACAGAGTTTCCGCTTATAAGGGTTTTAGCAAGAAACATGATTATAGATTATAATGAAAATAGAGCTAGTATCAAGAGTGCCTATATAATAAATAGACAAATAAAAGATACAACATTAGTTGTATTTAGCTATAAAGGAAACAAGATTGTAAAAAGATATTATAAGAGTAATCGAGCTAAGAATAGGTAACAAAATAGGACTGGTGTAATAAAAATAGGACGGTTATTAAATAACATCAAAAAGAGATAGTAAATATTAACTCAATATAGATGTGGTTGCAATTTTATTGCACCAATAGTATTCAGCAATAGAAACTGAACTCTTGGAAATTCTGCCAACTTGGTAATTCATATAAAATAAAAAATCTCAAAGCAAAATTTTGAGACTCTCTACAATTATACTCGTACACCCTTAGGGATTCGAACCCTAGACCCACTGATTAAGAGTCAGTTGCTCTACCAACTGAGCTAAGGGTGCATAAAAACGAAACCTGCACCAAAGTGTACACCCTTAGGGATTCGAACCCTAGACCCACTGATTAAGAGTCAGTTGCTCTACCAACTGAGCTAAGGGTGCATATTTCGTTTTAGTGAGTGCAAAGGTAGCTATTTTCCGTTAACCAACCAAAAAAAAATATCTTTTTTTGGAAATAAATTTATGGTGTAGAGTCCGTTCATTCTCGGAAATTATTCCTGCTGCCGTTTTACTGTCCTTAAAAAGTGTGTAAGCCCATATTTTTCTTATCTTTGTATAAAATAGAAAGAGAGACAGAAAAATGGAACTTACACACTTACAAATATGGCTCAAACGCTCGCTTTCTTCTCATTATCCAGCAGTTTATTCGATGCCATTTTCATTGCCACTCACAGGGACAAACAAGTCTCTAAAAAGACTTGTTGTAACGTACGTCCGAAGAATTGCAATTGTCTGTAAATAGAGCTATGTCTCTACCCCTCGAGTGATATGGAAACGTACTCCATGAGTGGGGTGCGAAAGCAGTTTCAGGAAGAGGAAACAATCCATAAATTCGTCGAACTCACGTTATCAGACCATTTAGGATTATCATGTTATATTGAGGAAGTATGAAGCCGGCCGGAAACATGGCTTACCTTACTTACATGGACTTTCCCCCTGCAAATGCAAAGATGCATATATACGACTAACTGGATTGAAAGGCTCAATAAGAAATATAAGAAGACGATAGGAATGGGAGCATCAATGCCATCAGACAAGTCGGCACTTTTCCTCCTGGCAAGTGCTGCCATGGAAGAGCCAGAAACAACATGTGTCAGGAAGATTTATCAATGGAAATTCTGGAAACACAAGAAAGAAAAATGAATAAAAAACAAAGAGAAGAAGAGAGAGAACTTACACACTTTTTAGGACACTACCAATAAAATACATAGATATATAATATATAGGTAAATGTCATATGCCGAAGACATTCAGCAACCAGCATATAACACAAAAGAGCAAAAGGCTCAATATTATTCGTAATATACAGCTCGTAATCTTCTTTATAATGAAGATAAGAGCTATAAAACAGAGAATGGCCTCTAAAGTATTTCCAATATGTCCCATATACCTAATCCTTTCCCAGAATACGTTTAAAGCCTGTTGGGATTTGTGTACTAAACTCCATAGGCTGATGTGTTACGGGGTGATAAAAACAAAGAATATAAGCGTGCAGACACAAACGCTTCAGAGGGTCGTCGCCATTGCCATATTTTGTATCGCCACATACAGGGTGGTTTATATCAGCAGCGTGGACACGTATCTGATTTTTGCGCCCTGTTTCCAACTTAAACTCTACCAACGAATGTGTATCGGTGGTTCTTAAAACGTGGAAATGCGTAACAGCGTATTTGCCACCATTGTCTACGGGCGAACTGTATGTAACGTACAGTTTGTTTTCCTTCAACCAATTGGCTACCGTTCCGCCTTCCTCTTCTATTCTACCGCTAAGCACAGCGATGTAACGCCTGTCGTAAACACTATGATGCCATTCGTGTTCGAGCTGCTGGCGGGTTTCCATATCTTTAGCATAAATCAGCAAACCCGATGTTTCACGGTCGAGGCGGTGAACCACGTGTGCTGTGCATTTCTGTCGAGAACGTTTGAAATAGTCATCGAGTATTGTCTTTACATTCAGAGAAGACTGTCCGACACCCATCGAAAGAATGCCGTGGCTTTTCTCTACCACCACCAAATATCTGTCTTCGTAAACCAATTTTACGTACTTACTCTGAAATTGGTCGTTCTTTTTGCTTGTGCTGACAGATACTTTATCGCCTTTATGCAATGCGAAATCGAATTGTGTTACAGTTCTGTTATTGACTTTAATGCCACGATTTTGAAGTGTTGCCTTTGTTTTCGATTTACTTTGCTTTACGTTTTCCAACAACCACTCCAACAACGGAGCATCGTCTTGCACGTTCATCTGAACGTACTTTTCCTTTTTCTTATATGAATTATCTTTCCTCATTCTGCCGCAAAGGTACAATGTTTCCTGTTTTAAACAATGAATAGTAACTAGCGAAGGCGTTAATGATTATTAATATAATGTAGAAAAACAATCGTAAACAACGCTTAGACTTACAGTAGTTTTCTTATTTTACCTCTATTTTCCTTATCACTTTACACGGATTTCCAACAGCAACAACATTATCGGGAATATCCTTTGTTACTACCGAACCAGCACCAATGGTTACGTTGTTGCCAATGGTAACGCCAGGAAGAACCACTACATTGCCACCAAACCAAACATTATTGCCAACCTTTATGGGGTACGCATATTGTATTTCTGCATTTCTTTCCTGCGGGTCGATGGCATGCCCAACGGTATAAAAGGAACAATTCGGAGCAATATAAACATTGTCGCCAAACGTTACCTTCGCTTCGTCCAATATAACAAGGTTCGTATTGGCAAAGAACTTCTCGCCTATTTCTATATTGAAACCATAGTCGCAAAAGAAAGGCTGGATTATTCTAAACCAACTTCCAGTCTTGCCTAATAACTTTCTCAACCCTTCGGTGCGTTCCTCACGCTTGGAAGGAGAGAGATGATTTAAGTAAAAACACTCTTCCTCGCACTCGCTCAGTCCTTTCAACACTTCTGGGTCTAAGCCGTAATAAGGCAGTCCTTGCTCTTGTTTCTCTTTTTCTGTCATATACTTCTGCTGTTATCAATGGTTCTTTGGAATGCCAATCGTGGGTCGCCATTCTCCAAATATATTATGCCACAATAGGTAAAACCCAATTTCTTCAATGCGTTGCGCATAATAACATTCTCTTCGTGGGTGTCTATTCTGATGTTCTCAACCTTTTGAAAGCAATATTCCATCACCGCCGAAAGAACGCCGTGAACGTTTGGAACAGATGCAATGCGGTGAATGGTACCATAGGGTTCGTTGTTCAGCCACCCTTCTCCTTCTATTTTAAGGTAAGTTGGGTCTGTGCCTTGAATGAAAGCAAAGGTTGCAATGGGCGAACCGTCGTCTGACAGGACAAGATAACTGTTTCCTTTTTCTATATCCGTCTTTATTTGTTCGTCAGAGGGGTGCGTATTTCCCCATTGATGAGAGTTGCCCGATGCTATCATTTTCTCTCTGCCAAACTGTATTATCGTCAAGACAACGGGCAAATCTGATAACAGTGCTTTCCTTATCATTCCCATACTTTCTGCCTTTTCAATCAATAAAACGCTTGGTTATTTCGCCATAACTGTCGATACGTCTGTCGCGAAGGAAGGGCCACCAACGACGCACATTCTCGCTTCGTTCAAGGTCTATATTTACAATGATGCTTTCTTCGTCGTCTGTACAAGCTTGATAGTGGAGTTCTCCTTGCGGACCCGCTACAAAGCTACTGCCCCAGAACTGTATTCCGTTCGTTTGTTGGCTTGGGTCTGGCTCATACCCTACTCTATTTACAGCAACTACTGGTAAACCGTTTGCCACAGCGTGTCCACGCATCACCGTTGTCCAAGCCTCGCGTTGGCGTTCCTGTTCCTCCTCGCTATCGCTGCTTTCGTAGCCGATTGCGGTAGGATAAATCAAGATTTCAGCACCTTGCAAAGCCATTAGCCTTGCTGCTTCGGGATACCATTGGTCCCAGCAAACCAGTACGCCCAAGCGTCCAACGCTCGTATTGATAGGTTTAAAGCCTATATCGCCTGGCGTAAAGTAGAACTTTTCGTAATAGGCAGGGTCGTCAGGAATGTGCATCTTCCTATATTTTCCTGCAATTGTGCCATCTTTTTCAAATACCACTGCAGTGTTATGGTACAATCCTGCCGCACGTTTCTCGAACAATGAGGTTACAAGTACTACTCCGCATTCTCTTGCCAACGCACCATAGATTTCCGTTGATGGGCCGGGAATAGGCTCGGCAAGATTGAAGTTGTCTACATCTTCTACTTGACAGAAGTAGAGCGAGTTGTGCAATTCCTGTAAAACAACAAGTTCTGCACCACGATTAGCCAAATCCTTGATACCTTCGATAAGGTTTTCTATATTCTTTTGTATGTCAGCTGTATTGTGTAGCTGAAGCATTCCTATTTTCAATTCTCTCATAATATCTAACGCTTTCGATTTTAAAACAATGTGGAAAGTAAGTTTACTTCTTTATAAAACACCTTCGGGGAACTGCATCGTGATACAATGAATGGAACCATGTTGGCGTATAATGGTTTGCGAATCGACTCCGATAACATCATAATCGGGGAAAGCTTCCTGTATGATATCTAAAGCCTGCTTGTCGTTTTGGGGCTGATTGTAAGTCGGAACAATTACTGCGCCGTTAAGAATCAGGAAATTCGCATAAGTAGCGGGTAATCTTTCGCCCTCGTCGTAAATAGCTTCGGGCAGAGGCAACTTATAAAGGCGGTAAGGTTTTCCTTCCAAAGTTCTCAACGATTGCACTTGTTGGTCGAGTGCTTTGAGGTCGTTGTAGTGTATGTCATCAACATCGTCGGTGCCAATATAGAGCAATGTGTCGTTGGGCGCACAACGGAATATGGTATCTATGTGCCCGTCGGTATCGTCGCCTTGCAATTCTCCGTGTTCAATCCAGACAACACGGTGCATATCGGGGAAGATTTCAAGCAAACGCTTTTCAATATCGTCCTGAGTCAAAGGTTGGTTTCTGTGGGGTGCATTCAGACACAAGGTTGTAGTAAACAAAGTGTGCTTGCCATCGCTTTCTATTGAACCTCCTTCCAAAACAAAATCTTTATGGTTTTCCAACACGCCGTTGAAGGTTTCCATAAAGTAAAGTTGCCTGTTAATGCGGTTGTCTTTATCCGACTTAAACTTCTCTCCCCAACCATTAAAACAGAAATCCAACAAATGAGGAAGCATGTTCGTCTTCAGGTTTTCTGCCACGGGAAGCAATGTTATGGGTGCAACATCTCTTGCCCACGTGTCGTTATTGCTGCATTGGCGAAAGATTATTCGCTGGAATTGCTCTGCTTTCAGATGCCTTGCAAGCAGTTCCTTCACATCTTCTATGTATTGTGCCACTACCAACAGCTTCTCGTACCGTGTTATAACATCAGCGAGTTCAAGATAAGTTGTTGTTATTTCCTCCAGATAGGGTTGCCAATCTGTTTCTTTATGTGGCCAAATCAACATAATGCCACTTTGTTTTTCCCACTCTGCAGGAAGTCTGAAAGAATATTTGTCCAATGTATCCATCTTTGCATCAAAGTTATTTATCTGCAACCGGATCATCACCTTTTCTTATAAATACAGGTGTCCCGTCCGCTGCAAAGTTACAATAACCTATAATCGTGAACAAGTTTTTCTTTATATTTTTACTTCGCCACGTTTTTTATGGTCTCTAATCTATGAAAAACACCGCAAGTTTGCCCCACGGCCAGGGCGCGTAGCCCAGAAGAGCGATACCGGCAATACAAAAAAAGGATCCCTTTTGTGGGCTCCCCAAGATTAATTATCTTTATATTGTTATGTATAAACAATTAACCTCGGAGCAAAGGTCGCAAATTTTTGCCTTACTCCAAAGAAAAAGTCCAAGAAAAGAGATTGCTCATATTGTGGGCATCAGTCAATCCACGCTTTCTCGTGAATTAAAACGCAACAGCAGTCTATCAGGTAAGTATTTCTGGTTCAAGGTGCATGACAAAGCCATGGAGCGTAGGAAACGTTCCACCAACATGCTCTTCATGACGAAGCTGTCGCACGGGAAAAAATCTGAGCCGTTGGCTAAAGAACTGCGCAGGCTACTACCCCCTACAGGAAACATATAAAGACCATCACCACAGACAATGGTCCTGAATTTGCAGCGCATAAGCAGATTACCGAATACTTGGGAGCAGTCGTTTACTTTGCAAACCCGTATGCCTCGTGGCAGAAAGGAGCGATTGAAATTATACAACCTTTAGCAGAGACAATTATTTCTTATCGCATCGTAAATAGTACTTTTATTTCTTCCCGAATTTACTTAACCATTTTAATGGTTTTTTCATTAATGATTTAAGACGACTTTCCGATTTTTCATTTTTTATCTCGTATTTTGTACTTCTTCGTGGGTTGTTTTCCTCTACAAAATTTTGTTTTTTCTTAGTTTTTTTCTTATTGTGCTTAACTTGTTTTGTATCAGCATCTCTATTTGCATTTTTGTATTGTTGAGATTTTGCTTTATTATTTGCAGATTTTACATTTCCATTATTTTTTTTTCTCTGATTTGGCATGTTGCCTTTATCAGATTCTCTATTTTGATCTCTATTCTGTTTATTTTCTATTGCAGTCGGCAAATCTTTCTTGTTGCGGTACTTGTTTCTAACAGACTTCTTTTCGTTGGGTTTATTTTCGTTAGTATCTTGCGCGTTAGTGCTTGTCTTTTTGCCCGTCGGTTCTGCGATTGCAGATTGGAGACGATTATTTTTCTTGTTATTACGGACCTTTTTATCCTTATGACTTTGTTGGTCTCGTGCTTTTCTTCGCCTTACTTTGGCACTTGTACCTCTTCTTTTACCATTACTTTTATATTCCGGTCCCTCTCCTATACCTTCCGGTAATGGAACTTTCTCGATTTCTTTCCCTAAGAATTTTTCTATTTGTTGGAAATTGTAGATATCGTCATCACTAATAAGTGTTATTGCAACGCCATCTCTGTCTGCTCGTGCCGTACGTCCAATCCGGTGTACATAATCTTCTGCATCGTGTGGTACATCATAATTAATAACCATTGTAATATCATCGATATCAATTCCTCTCGATAAAATATCGGTAGCCACAAGAACGTCTATTTGTCCACTTTTAAATTTGAACATCATCTCGTCGCGCTGAGCCTGATCCAAGTCAGAATGCATCTGCCCGCAATTTATCTTCTTTTGATTGAGCGATGAAGCTATCTGTTTTACTTTTTGTTTTGAACCAGAGAAGATGATAACCCGTTGAAGATGGTTCGCTTTAAATATATTTTTTACAATCGCCATTTTTTGCGTCTCGTAACAAACGTAGGCTATTTGATGTATTTTATCGGCAGGCTTACTAACAGCAAGCTTAATTATAGCGGGATTTTTAAGCAAAGTTCCTGCAAGTTCCTCAATCTTTTTAGGCATTGTTGCCGAAAACATGATTGTTTGGCAAGTTTTAGGGAGTTTTTTTTGAATGGTTAGGATATCGTCTGAAAATCCCATGTCCAACATTCTGTCAGCTTCGTCAAGAATGAAGAAACTAACCTTAGAAAGGTCTACATTGCCTAAAGAAATATGTGAAATAAAGCGTCCTGGGGTAGCAATAACAACATCGGCACCTAAAGACAAACTTTTTAATTCCTGGTCGTAACGGTTTCCATCATTGCCCCCATATACAGCAACGCACGAAACGCCATTCAAATAGTATGAGAAACCTTGAAAGGCCTGATCTATTTGTTGGGCTAATTCGCGAGTTGGCGACATAATCAGACAATTTATTGAATCTTCAGGATAACCTCCATCGGCGAGTTTTGAAAGTATTGGAAGCAAGTATGCGGCAGTTTTGCCTGTTCCTGTTTGTGCTACGCCTAAAATATCCTTACCTTTTAATATTTCCGGGATACATTTTTCCTGAATAGGTGTACATTGTTCGAAATGCATATCATAAAGTGCATCGAGTATATCGCCATTTAAATCTAAGCTTTCAAAAATCATAAAAAATCTATTTTCTCCTTTTTATAAAGGTTATTGTTTTATTTATTCTTTTACTTATTAATTAGGTGCCTGACGATAACAGAAGTATGCTATCGCTGCAAAAATTATATTTGGAATCCAAGCAGCCAATATTGGTGGAGTATTCGCATTAATGGCAAAGGTAGACGAAATAGTTTGCAATAGAATATAACTTACGCTCAATACCAGTCCGATGCCAAGATATAAACCCATTCCGCCTTTTCGTTTACGCGCAGATAACGACAAGCCAATGATGGTCAAGACGAATGATGCGAAAGACATTGCTATACGTTTATGATATTCTACTTCGTATTGTACTACATTCTTGGAACCTCTGCTTGTTTGTTTCGAAATATAGTCGCGGAGTTCGGAAGAAGTGAATGTTTCCTGTTGCCCTTTTGAAAAAATTAAATCGGTAGGTTCCATCATTATAACAGTATCCTTTTCAGCCCCTGCCGTAATATGTTCTATCAATCCTCGTAATTTTCTGTTCTTCCAATCGGATATTTTCCAATGATACTTTGAATCTGCTATCGTATCATATTGAATTTCGCTGGCCGTCAGATGGTCTACAAGTTTGTTACCATCAAATTTGTCTAACGAGAAACCATATCCGCGTTTATACTTGTCATCATAGCTCTGGATATAGGCTACAGTATTCTTGGCAACCTTTAATTGTACATTTTCGGCAGCTGTATTTATCTTTGAATTAAGATAAAGAGATTTGAAGTTCATACGTATTATGGTGCCGTGTGGTATTACGGAACTGTTTAAATAATAAGTTAAACCAGCTATTAGAATACACGAAATCATATAAGGACGCAGTAAACGGTTGAACGATACGCCAGAAGCAAGCATAGAGATAATTTCAGAATTGCCCGCTAATTTTGATGTGAAGAAAATTACGGCTATGAAAACGAACAGGGGAGAGAAAAGATTGGAATAGTATGGAATGAAGTTCGCATAATAATCGAATATGATAGCATGCCACGGAGCCTTATATTCGGTAAGTTTCGATAAATTCTCGTTAAAGTCGAATATGATGGCTATGGAAATAATGAGAATTATTGAAAAAACATAAGTACCTATGAATTTCTTTATGATGTACCAATCCAATAAACCAACAAGATGTTTTGGGTGAAGAGCAGGTAAATAGTCCTTTAACCATTTAAGGGCCTTAATTAAAACCTTTATAAGTTGAAGATGTCTTGCAGCCTCCAACTTATTGGTTAAAATTTTTATTATCCTGTTGAATGGATTTCTCATCTAATGTTGTTATAAACGTCGTCCTAACTTATCTATAATAGAAGACTTCCATTGTGTAAAGTCTCCTTTTTCTATATGTGTTCGGGCATCGGTAACTAAGCGAAGATAAAAAGCGAGATTATGTATGCTTGCAATTTGCATGGCGAGTAACTCGCCAGCTTTAAATAAGTGGTGTAAATAAGCCTTTGAAGTTACAATATCTATATCACACCCATTGCTATCTACAGGTGAGAAATCAGTTTCCCATTTTTTGTTGCGCATATTCATAGTTCCCTCGTAGGTAAATAGCATTGCATTGCGTCCATTTCTTGTAGGCATGACGCAGTCGAACATATCTATGCCACGTTCAATGCCTTCGAGAATATTCTGTGGAGTGCCAACTCCCATTAAATAGCGAGGCTTATCCTTGGGCAAAATTTCATTGACAATCTCTATCATTTCGTACATCACTTCCGTAGGTTCACCTACGGCAAGTCCCCCTATAGCATTACCATCTGCCCCTTTGTCGGCAACAAATTTAGCAGCTTCTGTTCTCAAATCCTTATAAGTACAACCTTGAACAATAGGAAAAAGACTTTGCTTGTAGCCGTATAAAGGTTCCGTTTCGTTAAAACGTCTGATACAGCGGTCCAGCCATCGTTGCGTTAATCCCAGACTTTTTTTAGAATATGCGTAATCGCTATTACCAGGAGGACATTCATCAAAAGCCATTATGATATCTGCACCAATAATTCGCTGTGTATCCATTACGTTTTCGGGCGTAAATATATGTTTAGAGCCATCAATATGACTTCTGAATTGGCAGCCTTCTTCTGAAAGTTTGCGAATGCCTGTCAATGAAAACACCTGAAAACCACCAGAATCTGTTAATATCGGACGGTTCCAGCCATTGAATTTATGCAATCCGCCAGCAGCTTTCAATACTTCCAAACCTGGACGTAAATATAAATGATAGGTATTGCCAAGTATGATTTGTGCCTTTACTTGTTCTACAAGTTCAGAAAAATGAACCCCCTTTACTGTACCAGCAGTACCAACGGGCATAAAAATGGGTGTCCTTATTTGTCCGTGATCGGTTGTTATCAAGCCTGTCCGTGCTTCACTTGCTCTGTCGGTACATTGAAGTCCAAACGTCATTCCGCGTTATTTTTATTGTTTTCTTCTTTAATTGTAAAGTCAATCGGATTTGCCACCAACTCGTCTGTCAGTGCAAAATCCCATACTTGTTGCACATTTTCTACATAGTGAAATTCAACACCAGTGCGATATTTCTCAGGGATTTCCTCTATGTCCTTGCGATTTTCCTTACACATGATAATATCGGTAATTCCTGCACGTTTTGCTGCAAGTATTTTCTCTTTGATACCACCGACGGGAAGCACTTTCCCACGAAGCGTTATCTCTCCGGTCATGGCAGTATTCTTTCTAACTTTGCGTTGTGTCAGTGCAGAAGCAATACTTGTTGCTATTGTTATACCGGCAGAAGGCCCATCTTTAGGAGTTGCTCCCTCTGGAACGTGGATATGGATATTCCATTGTTCAAAGATACGATAATCTACTTTCAATGATTCTATATGTGCTTTGACGTATTCAAGAGCTATAATTGCAGACTCTTTCATCACATCGCCAAGATTGCCTGTCAATGTCAGTTTTCCAGCTTTTCCTTTTGACAAAGAAGTCTCAATGAAGAGTATTTCTCCTCCGACACTTGTCCAAGCCAGCCCTGTAACAACACCTGCATAATCATTACCTTGATATATATCTCGGTAAAATGGTGGTTTCCCAAGTAAATCTTCTAAATCTGCAGGTGTAATTCTGTCACATGGCAAGGCATAGTCCACAGCTTGTTTATATGCTAACTTACGAAATGCCTTGTTAATTTGCTTTTCCAATTGTCGTACTCCGCTTTCGCGTGTATAACTTTCAATTATTTTCTCCAAAGCAGGTTTAGTAAACTTTAATCCTTGGTTGTGTATATTCAGACCTGTATTCAAAAGTTCTTTTGGAACCAAATGGCGTCTTGCAATTTCTATCTTTTCTTCTGTTATGTAGCCCGAAACTTCAATGATTTCCATACGGTCGAGCAACGGTTTAGGTATGGAATTAATATCGTTTGCAGTTGCCAGGAACAGAACCTTTGAAAGGTCGTAATCTACATCAAGATAATTATCGTGAAATGCGTTGTTCTGTTCTGGGTCAAGAACTTCCAATAACGCTGATGCAGGGTCGCCATTGATTGTATTTTGCGTAACTTTGTCAATCTCATCAAGAATGAATACAGGATTGGACGAACCTGCCTTTTGTATATTTTTTATGATACGTCCTGGCATAGCTCCGATATATGTACGACGATGGCCCCGAATTTCCGATTCATCGTGCAGACCTCCAAGAGACATTCGGACGTATTTACGTTTCATGGATTCAGCTATACTCTTTCCGAGACTTGTCTTTCCCACTCCCGGAGGACCATACAGGCAAAGGATAGGCGATTTTAAATTACCTTTCAGTTTGAGCACAGCCATATATTCGAGAATACGTTCCTTAACTTTCTCCATTCCATAGTGGTCTCGGTTGAGTACTCTCTGTGCGCGTCTAAGATCTAAATCGTCTTTGGTAAATTCATTCCACGGAAGATTTACCATTGTCTGCAAATAATTTATCTGGACACTATAATCGGGGCTTTGCGGATTTAAAGTGTTCAGTTTGTCGAGTTCCTTTTCGAAGATTTTCTCAATATCATCCGACCATTTCTTTTCTGCAGCCTTTCTTATAAGTTCTTTTTTCTCGGGCGTACCATCACCGTCGCCCAACTCTTCCTGGATATTCTTTATTTGTTGGTGCAAGAAGTATTCGCGTTGTTGTTCATCAAGATCTTCCCGTGTTTTGGAGCGTATATTTTGTCGCAGATGCTGAAATTGAATTTCTCTGTTCAAAATCTTCATCAATCGGAACAGACGATCTTTTACAGAATCTTCTTTCAACAATTGTATCTTTTCCGACACACTGAAAGGCATGTTGGCACAAATATAATTGACAGAGACAACTGGATGTGAGATATTGTCGAGTGCGAATTGCGAATCATCAGGAATATCGTCACTACCCTGAATATATTCTTTCGCAGTAATCTTCATGTCGTTCACAGCCGTAATAAACTCCTTGTCGTTCTTGTCTATCTTTTCTTCAAGCAGAGAATGTGTCTTTCCTACTGTATATGGTTTTTCTGATGTGATTTCGTCGAGCTGACAGCGCCCCAATCCTTGAATAATTGCGGTTCTGTTCTCGCCGTTTGGAGAACCTGGTATGTCGAAAACTCGTACAAGTTTTGCGTAGATACCCATGCGATGCAAATCTTTTTCCTTTGGCTCGTCTACATTACCGTCTTTCTGACTGATGACGGCAAACACAGTGTCGGGGTGTTTTTCTACATACTTTATTAAATTTAATGTAGTTTTGCGTCCTATCAATACTGGCATCAGAATGCCAGGGAACATAACAAGATTGCGTGTTATGAGAACAGGTGTTTTTCCCTCTATTTTTGTATTGAAGTCGGGCAGTTCTCCCTCGTAGTCAGCAAACATTTGTATCGAATTATTTTGTTTCATCGGAAATTCATTAAATCATTTAGGGTGCAAAAGTACTAAATAAAAATAAGATAGACAATATTTATTATATCTTTAATCTTAATAATGCCTAACTGTTGGAAGTTGCAGGGTCAATAAACTTGTGTAGGAATTTATCGTTTCAGTATGAACTTCCAACTTGTGTCTAACTATCCAACAGGCATAAGAAGAAAGCGTCTGCTAATGTTGCAAGAAAGTGTCTAATCAAATCTGGTGAAATCACTTCACCTTATATATTCAACGTGAGTTAGACGAATTTATCGGTTGTTTCTTCTTGTCTGAAACCGCTTTCACTCTCCATAAGTAGGATACGTTTATACCCCACGAGTGGTATGCGTCTACATATCACAAGTGGGGTACAACAACACCAAATTTACAAACAATCTCAATTCGTCGAGCTCACGTTTAGTAACGATACTATTATTTATATTCCACTGCTGCTTGCGCCGCCGCCAATCTTGCAATTGGTACACGGAACGGAGAACAGCTTACGTAATTTAAGCCTACACGGTGGCAGAACTTGACAGAGGTTGGTTCGCCTCCATGCTCACCACAAATACCGCATTTAAGGTTCTTACGGGTTTTGCGTCCTTTCTCTACAGCTATTTTAATGAGTTGTCCGACGCCTTCTTGGTCGAGAACTTGGAATGGGTCTACGTCCAAAATCTTCTTTTCGAGATAACTTGGCAAGAAACTTGCAATGTCGTCGCGGCTGTAACCGAAAGTCATCTGGGTCAAGTCGTTCGTACCGAAACTGAAATATTCAGCCTTGTTAGCAATTAAGTCGGCTGTGAGTGCTGCACGTGGAATCTCAATCATCGTACCCAACTTGAACGGGATTTCAACGCCTTCTGCCTTGAAAATCTTATTAGCAGTCTTGCGAATGATAATCTCCTGATTGTCGAGCTCGTTTACGATACCTACGAGTGGCACCATGATTTCAGGCATCGGATTGAATCCTTCTTTCTTTAACTGAACTGCTGCACCAAGGATAGCACGTGTCTGCATCGCTGTAATTTCAGGGAAAGTATTGCCAAGACGACAGCCACGAAGCCCCAGCATAGGGTTGTGTTCCGACAAAGAGTTCACACGATTGCGGATAAACTGGACACTAACGCCCATTTCTTTTGCCATAGCTTCCTGTCCTTCCTCATCGTGTGGCACAAATTCGTGCAATGGAGGGTCGAGCAAGCGAATGTTTACTGGCATGCCGTCCATACATTTCAAGATACCATAGAAGTCTTGTTTTTGGTATGGCAATAATTTCTCGAGCGCTTTTTCCCTACCTTCTACAGAATCAGCAAGAATCATTTCTCGCATAGCCTTAATCTTCAAGTCCTCGAAGAACATGTGTTCTGTACGGCAAAGACCAATTCCGACAGCACCAAATGTACGAGCAACTTCAGCATCGCGTGGTGTGTCTGCATTTGTACGGACACGCAATTTAGTATATTTGTTGCAAAGTTCCATAAGTTGGGCAAAGTCGCCCGTAACTTCAGCTGCTTTTGTTTTCACCTCACCATAATACACTTCGCCTGTAGTACCGTTCAAAGAGAGATAGTCGCCTTCGTGCAATACTGTTCCGTCAATCTTGACAGTACGTTTCTTGTAATCTACAATAATGCCACCAGCTCCACTGACGCAGCATTTCCCCATACCACGGGCAACAACTGCAGCGTGAGAAGTCATACCGCCACGAGTAGTAAGAATACCCTCGGCAGCCGACATTCCAGCCAAATCTTCAGGGGAAGTTTCTATACGGACCATAATAACTCTGTGTCCGTCTGCGTGCCATTTTGCAGCATCGTCGGCAAAGAATACTATTTGTCCTGTTGCAGCACCAGGCGATGCAGGTAGTCCGCGTGTAAGAACTTTAGCTTGTGCTAATGCTTCTTTATCGAATACAGGGTGAAGGAGTTCGTCGAGTTTGTTTGGTTCGCAGCGCAGAATAGCTGTTTTTTCGTCGATTTCGCCTTCTTTGAGCAAGTCCATTGCAATCTTGACCATTGCCGTACCCGTGCGCTTGCCGTTACGAGTCTGCAAGAACCAAAGTTTACCATCTTGTACGGTGAACTCCATATCCTGCATATCGTGGTAATGTTTCTCCAATTTGTCTTGAATGGCATTAAGCTGGGCATAAATCTCAGGCATAGCTTCTTCCATTGAAGGGAACTTTGTACGACGGATATCCTCATCGACTCCTTGTTGCTCTGCCCATTTCCGTGAACCTTTTAATGTAATTTGCTGTGGTGTACGTATTCCTGCAACTACATCTTCACCTTGTGCATTTACCAAATATTCGCCGTTGAAAGCATTTTCTCCATTACCAGCATCGCGAGAGAAACATACTCCCGTCGCAGAAGTATCGCCCATGTTGCCGAATACCATTGCCTGAACGGTAACGGCTGTACCCCATTCTTGTGGAATGCCCTCCATCTTACGATAAAGTATAGCACGTTCGTTCATCCATGATGTAAACACGGCACAAATAGCCCCCCAAAGTTGTTCCATCGGATTAGAGGGGAAATCCTTTCCTGTCTGGTTTTTGATGGCTTTCTTGAATTCAGCAACGAGTTCCTTCAGGTCGTCAACATTCATTTCGTTGTCCAACTTAATATTGCGTTTCGCCTTTACTTTCTGAATAATAGCCTCGAAAGGATCAATATCTTCCTTGTTTTCGGGCTTCATTCCTAAAACCACATCTCCATACATCTGTACAAAGCGACGATAACTATCGTAGGCAAAACGTTCGTTGCCAGTTTTCTTTGCAAGACCTTCTACAACTTCATCGTTCAAACCAAGATTCAAAATAGTATCCATCATGCCTGGCATTGATGCACGTGCCCCTGAACGCACACTTACCAATAGTGGATTTGATGGATCGCCAAATTTTGAATTCATTAAATCCTCAATGTGCTTAACGCTCTTTGTTACCTCTGAAGTTAAGGTTTTGACAACTGCTTCTTTACCTTTTTCAAAATATTCATTACAAACATCGGTAGTAATTGTAAATCCTGGAGGAACAGGAACACCGATTAAATTCATTTCTGCGAGATTGGCACCCTTGCCACCTAACAAGTTCCTCATGTCAGCTTTGCCCTCAGCTTTTCCGTTGCCGAAGGTATAAACTCTTTTCTCTGTCATAATAATAATTAACTATTTAAATCTTTTTTCGTCAGTGCAAATGTAACAATAATTTAGCAAAGAAACAAACTTTTAGAAAGGAAAATATATAATAAACTTGCCATTTGCTATTAATTCCTTGTTTTACTAAGTTTTATAGATTATTTAATGACAATATTATTTATTTGCAAATGACGACTACCAACGTTTCTATAAGTAGGTATTCAAAATTAAACACATATATGTTTTGTTCTTATTTTCTTTCTGCTTTACCAATATCTTAAGTCTCTTTTTGTCATTCCACCATATCATATCAGGTGTGTAGCCCGCTACACTCCTTCTTTGAGATAGGCAAACTGACTGAAAAAATAGACTTAAATATATCAATAACTAATTATGAATACCTATTTATAAAAGCAGAAATGCTACCTTTTAGAGATAATAGAAGTTCAATGGACAACGGCTTACTTTTGCAAATGAAAAGAAGAAAAGCTGTAAACATTTTTCGTGGGTGCAACTATTATTTAACTATCTATTTATCAGCGTATTGCAAAATCTGTTGTTTTACGATACGAAAGCGGCTCTTTTGCATGGTAAAACCTATTGTTTTACGTTGCAAAAGAGCCGCCTTCAGAATGTAAAAGTACACTTATTACCTTTTCACAGAATTATCTTTACAAAACCAAAGATTTTCAGCAATTTCCTTAAGCAAGAGAAAAGAAAGCCAACTGTTCTGACAAGTAGTGGCAATCCTGTCTTTTAAAATCCCCAAAGCCATAAATGCCGAACTGCTTTGCAACAGTCCGGCATTTATAATCGATCGTTAAGGATTTGTTAAGGAAATTTTTCAGGTGCATTCTCTTACCTTTTTCCTCTTTTCTTCCCGAAGAAACTAAATAGACTTGGCTTGCCACTAAAACGTCTGTAGAGTTTCCAACCTAAGATTACTGTATCGGCAACTCCTACGCCAGTAGTCATCAGACTCGAGATTTTTTTCGTCGGGGTAGACGATTTCCGTGGATTATGGAAGACGTTATCCCATAAATTCGTAATCTGATTACTTTCTTTCGCAATGTCGGCAAGCAACTGTGCCTTCCGCAAACGAATTTCGCTCAAAGTCCTGTATACAGGTTCGTTGTCTGAATTGTTATACATAGGGCATTTACTTTGACATTAACAGATGTGCCAAAAACTTAACGAGCGGTCGCTGAATAAGCTGATGGCGGAATGAAATAATCAGAAAGAGCAGTAACAGATGGATTCCTCCAACTATGAGGAAGGCGCAAGCTAACGAGCCTACTAATGGTTGCAACGCATAAGCAACAGCGAACGAGAAGTAGATTACAGTCAAGGACAGCAAACCGACTATCGCTGTTAAAATAGCAATAGCTGTGAATAAGTGCACCACCTTTTCTATTACACTAAGCTTTACATATTCTGTTTGAAGCCCTATGTAACGTTTCAGTCGCTCTATGAGCCGTGCAAGCGTTTCTACATTATTATCGTTCGAGAACATACTTATGGCTTAGAGTGCGTCAGATGCAGCGTCTTTAATGTCATCTACAAACTCTTCAGCTTCTTTCCGGCTAAGTTTAATATCGTGTTTATGGCAGAAATCGTCGACTGCATCAGAAATTTTGGAACGTGTATCAGAACCTTTCTCTGGTGCCATTAAAATACCTAATGCAGCACCAGCAATCGCACCTCCAATAAATGCGCTGATATAACCTAAAGTTTTCATAATTTGTCAGTTTTTATTGTTGAACATATACTTATCAAACGCAAATATAGTATTTTATTCTGTACTATGATGAATAACTCTACTTATTTAGTGTTAATTTTCTTATAAATAATTTATTTAACAAACTTTAGATAGCAATATAAGCATAGTTTGCTGTTAAAGTTGTAATTTCGCAAAATAAAATTTGAAACAAAAGGATTTATTAAGTAAATGTGAATGATATGAAGAAATTGATGATTTTTGGTGCAGCTATTTGTGTTGCGATGGCTTTTACTGGCTGTAAGTCAAGTGAGAGCGCATATAAGAAAGCTTACGAAAAAGCAAAAGCACAAGAGCGCACTGGTTATACAACAGAAGAAACTGCTACTGGATCATCAGATGTTCCAGTGGTTGCTCCTGTTGAAACACAACCAGTAACAGAAACGCGAGTTGAAGATAACTACGACAATGAACCTGTCCGGCGTGAAGATGTGTCGGTTGTGGAAGGCGCAGGATTAAAAAACTATAGTGTAGTAGTTGGTTCGTTCGGCGTAAAGGCTAATGCTTACAATTTCCAAGAACGTTTAAAGAATACGGGGTACGATGCACAGGTCGCATTCAATAGCGGGAATAGCATGTATCGTGTCGTAGCCGCAACATTTGACAATAAAGCTTCGGCTGTTCAGAGCCGTAATCAGTTACGTAACCAATATCCAGATGCTTGGCTACTTTCTAAATAATGGGTAGAATTCTATCTATTGATTTTGGAAAGAAAAGAACAGGAATAGCAGTTACCGACCCTTTGCAGATAATTGCAAATGGTTTGGTAACGGTTGCTACTTCTGAGTTACTTGATTTTCTTAAAACTTACGTGGCACAAGAAAACGTAGAGCGTATAGTCATAGGTCGTCCATTGCAATTGAATGGGCGACCAAGTGAAAATTTAGCACGAGTAGGACAGTTTGTTAGTACTTGGCGAAAAACAATGCCAACTATTCCAATTGAGTATTATGATGAACGTTTTACATCTGTAATTGCACAGCAGACAATCATTGCTGGCGGAATTAAGAAAAAGACACGGAGAGAGGATAAAGGACTTGTAGATGAGGTTTCTGCAACCATCATTTTGCAAGATTATATGCGTTCAAAAGATATTTGAAGATTTCTTATTTAAGACATCTGACTATGCCTTTATGTAAATTAGAAAAGAAAAAATGATATTACCAATATATACTTTAGGGCAGCCCGTACTTCGGAAAGTGGCAGAAGACATTCCTTTAGATTATCCTGGATTGCAACAGTTGATTGCTGATATGTTTGAAACTTGTGCTGCAAGTGATGGAATAGGTCTGGCAGCCCCACAAATAGGAAAGGCTATTCGCGTTGTGGTAATAGACTTAGATGTTCTATCCGAACATTTCCCGGAATATAAAGGTTTTCGCCATGCTTTCATAAACGGACATATATTGGAACTCGACGATACTGAGACAGAAACGATGGAAGAAGGTTGCTTGTCGTTGCCGGGAATACACGAGAATGTTACTCGTCCCACTCGCATTCACGTGAAATATTTAGATGAGAATTTAGAAGAACACGATGAATGGGTGAGTGGATATTTGGCACGAGTTATTCAGCATGAATTTGACCATATAGAAGGTAAGGTCTTTACTGATAGAATCTCCGTCTTCCGCAAGCAGATGATAGCAAAGAAAATGAAAGCATTGATATCGGGTAATTTTAATTGTCGTTATAAAGTGAAACCAGCAAACCGAAAGAAGTAAAAGCAATAAATGTTTCGGTCTCTCGTAATATCCATATTTATTCTGTTTGCATCACCTTCCTCTGCACAATATAATATTAAACGACTGATGGAAGAAGGAAGAAGTTCGCTTAACAATGGATATTATATAATTTCTTTAGATATATTTCGCCGAATAGTAGCGTTAAAGCCCAATCTTTACGAAGCATGGTATTTAATGGCATTGTCCAAATATCACCTTGAAGACTACAAAGGGGCTTACGAGGATTGCCAAAAGGCATTGGAATTGCAACCTTATATTGCCGACATTTACGATCTTTATGGGCTAATCTGCATACATGAAGAGAAATACGACAATGCTGTCGATGCGTACACCAAAGCGATAAAAATAAATAGCGATAATCAAGAACTTTGGTTTAATCGTGCCTACTGTCTATACATGAAAGGAAGTTTAAGAGAAGCTTCACTGCAACTATCTTCGATTCTTAAGCGATGGCCGGATTTATCTGTCGCGCAAACCTTATTGAACGATATAAAGTCAGGACGGAAACCAATCAGGAAAACCTCTCAAGACACAGAAAGTAAATACCTAAAGTTTAGTCCATCGAAAAGCGTACCTTGGTTATTACGCTGGAAAGACAAAGGTCTCCGGTAGTAATAGCAAAGAAAGCCTTGTGTGAATCGTATTGGGATTTTCCTAATAAATAAGGATTGTATGGTTGTTGGGGTTTCACTATCTTTGCAGCCGTTAAAATATTAGGTAATCAATAAAAGTATGAACAGATTTTTATTTACAATCTTATGTGCAACGCTTCTGCCAGCGTCGATGATGGCAGAGAAGAAGACAGAAATCAACGACACTGTACGGGTTTACGACATTGAGGAAGTTTATGTCTACGACCAACCTAAAGAAACCTACCGTCTGCGTCAGCAACCATTGAACAGTACTACGTTTAATCGTTTGCAACTGAACAGTCTCAATACCCAAGACCTCCGACAGCTCTCGGCTTTTGTTCCCTCGTTTACTATGCCCGAATATGGCTCGCGTTATACCTCGGCTATGTATATGCGCGGAATAGGTTCGCGTGTAAACTCGCCTGCTGTAGGAATGTATGTAGACGGAATGCCGATACAGAGCAAGAGTGCCTTCAATTTCCACACGTACGACATAGACCGTATAGACGTGCTTCACGGACCACAAGGAACACTCTATGGAATGAACACCGAGGGCGGACTGATACGTCTTTACAGTAAGAATCCGTTTGAATATCAAGGTACCGACCTTAAGCTCTCGCTCGGCAATAAGTTCTGGCGTAAGGCAGAGATAGGACATTATGCCAAGTTGAGCGACAAGACTGCCTTGGCTATCTCGGCTTTCTACGGTGGACAGAATGGTTTCTTCACGAACAAATACAACGGAGAACACGCCGACAAGTTTAACGAGTTTGGCGGAAAGGCACAGCTGCTGTGGAACCCAAGTAAGCGTTTGAACCTTAGTTTCATTGCCGACTATCAGCATGTAGACCAGAATGGCTTTCCCTACGGACAGATAGTAACGAAAGAGCAGATTGCAAATGCCAACATAACATCGCCCTATTATGGCTTGAAGGCAGGAACGCAAGAGCCCAGCCAGAACCGCCCCAGTTCTTACAAGCGCAACATACTGAATACAGGAGTTGGCATAAAGTATAACGGAGAGGGTTTCGTGTTCAACTCCATGACGTCCTGGCAGTATCTTCGCGACAATCTGAAGATGGACAACGACTATCTTCCCCAAGACTATCTGCACTTGAAGCAGCAACAGTTGCAAAACTCGCTTGTAGAAGAGCTGTCCGTCAAGAGCAAGAACGACAGTCGTTGGCAATGGGCATTCGGCGCTTATGGGGCTTATCAGTGGTTGCGAACCGATGCACCCGTCTATATGGGCACCGACATGAACAAGTTCCTCTCCAAGCGCATTACCGATTACGCTTACAATGGTGTGCTTGCTGCAATGACCAAGCGAATGGCTGCAGAGATGATTAAGCGCGGAATACCGGAAGACAAGGCCATGCAGGCAGCTGCCATTGCTGCCAAGGCTGCCATAGCCAAAGCAGGCGGTATAAGAATCAACATGCACATGGAACCCATTTCAGAACGGTTCCACACACCGACTTTCAACTTAGGCGTTTACCATGAAAGCAACATCAACCTTACCCATCGCCTGCGTGCTACGCTTGGTTTGAGATACGACTATTCGCACGTCGCAGTAGATTACAACACTTCCGCACGTCTTCGGTTAGACGAAAGTGTGATGGGCATAAACATAAAGCCGGCCATAACGTCTACCCTTGCCCGCCACGAAAAGAACCATTTCAGGCAGCTGTTGCCCAAGGTAGGGCTTACCTATAAGCTCAACAATGGCAGCAACGTGTATGCAACTTGGTCTAAGGGCTACCGTGCAGGAGGCTTCAACATTCAGATGTTCTCTGACATTCTGCAGACCGAACTCTCATCGGCTGCCCAAGGTGCAAGGGGCGACGTCGATGTAGAACACGACGACGCCTATTACAACAACATAAAGAAGACGATTGCATATAAACCAGAGACGAGCTTCAATTATGAAGCTGGCGCACACCTGAACTTATCGGGCGGACAGATGACGCTCGACCTCGCTGCCTACTATATGCAAATAAGAAACCAGCAGCTGTCCGTCTTGGCAAACCATTATGGGTTTGGGCGCATGATGACCAATGCAGGCAAGAGCCATTCGTGCGGTGTCGAGGCTACATTGCGTGGGGGCGCACTCAACGACAAGCTTTCTTATGCCGTAGGTTATGGTTTCACGAGTGCAACGTTCGACGAATATAACGAGACAACTGCTGCCGGCGTCAAGGTGGACTACAAAGACAAGCGTGTCCCGTTTGTACCACAACATACGCTTTCCGCTATCACCGACTACCGCATAGACGTAGACCCTGCTGCCCTGCTCGACCCTGCCGGCAAGTTCCATCTCCGTTCCGTAACCGTAGGACTGAACATGTCTGCACAAGGAAAGACCTATTGGGACGAACTCAACACGATTGCCCAGAACTTCCATGCTGTCTTAGGCGCACATGCCGATGCGGACTTCGGGCCAATGCACGTTAATCTTTGGATACGCAACCTTACCGACACCAAATACAACACCTTTGCCGTGCAGAGCAAGGCTACGGGCACGAAGCTCACGTTCGGCCAGCTGGGAAACCCTTTCCAGATAGGTGTCGATGTCTCTCTGCATTTCTAAGAAGGCAAAGCCATGAAGACAAGCACCGACCCTTAAAAGAAGATGATTGCTTGTAGCAAGAAGCAGAATGCTACACGAAGAATAAATATTACTGTTAGAGACAAGACCGTCGTGCTCGCTGAGAGCAGGGCGGTCTTTTGTATTATGCGCCTGTTTCCTGAGACAGACGGCGGACATGGCACCCGAGAGTGCCGTCAGGTGTAATACTGCTTGCGATAGTCTGATGGTGTTTCGCCACGAACGCTCTTGAATGCCCGCACGAAGTTGGGATAGGAATCGAAGCCGCATTGCTCTGCCACGTCCCCAAGTCCCATCTTGGGGTACGTGTCCATCATGTTGCAGGCTCTCTTTATCTTGAGGTGCTGGATATAGACCGATGGAGAATAGCCTGTCAGGGCGTTGATTTTGCGATGGAACTGACGAGGACTCATGCACATGTTCGAAGCTATCGCCGACACATCGGCATTCTTGTTCCTGCTAAGCTGCGTATGCACCACGCTCGTTACTTTGGCAAGGAAGCGCAGGTCGGCTTCCCTTTCCTTGGTCAGCTCTGCAGGGTGCTCTTCCCCCTTCTTGAGTTCCACCGATACCTTTGCGAACTTCTCCTGCAACAGCCTCCGTCCTGCCAACAGCTGCTCCGCCCTTGTTGTCAGTTCCTCCGCACTGAACGGTTTCGACAGATAGGCGTCGGCTCCCGCCTCTATGCCCTCGATGCGCTCCTCTTCGGTTATCTTCGCAGTTACCACGATGATGGGAATATGATTGATGATTTCGTTTCTCCGCACCTGCCGGCACACTTCCAGGCCGTCCATGCCGGGCATCATCAGGTCGGTGATGATGAGGTCGGGCACAAGGTCCAAGGCTTTCTTCAGTCCCTCCTTTCCGTTATCGGCATAGAAGATGGCGCAGTGGTCGGCAAACAGCGAGCCGATGTAGGAGGCAATGTCGCAGTTGTCCTCTATGACGAGCAGGCGGCAGTCGTTCTCCTTGCCGGTACTGTCGGTGGGAGCCTCCGCAACCTTGGGCAAGAGCGGCGTGTTGCTTTCTGCAGGAGGCATCGCCTGCTGTCGGCAACGGTTGTGGATAGGCATGCTGACGTGGAACGTGGAGCCTTTGCCCACCTCGCTCTCCACGGTTATCGTTCCATCGACGGCATTCATAATCTGCCTGACGAGTGCCAGGCCCACTCCCGTACCGATGTTCTGTATCTCGCTCTCGTCCTGATAGAATGGCTCGAAGACATGCGCAGCAACTTCCTTGTCCATGCCCTTGCCCGTATCGGCAACATCAACAAACAGCTGTTGGTTCTCGCACCATGCCAGCACGCTCACCTTTCCGTATTCGGGCGTGAACTTGAAGGCATTGGAGAGCAGGTTGTTCATCACCTTCACCACGTAGTTGGGTACAAAGTCCATGACGACCTCGCCCTTGGGGAAGAACTGCAGGTCGATGTTGCGGCTGCGGGCGTAGCCTCGGTAGCTTTCCACAATCATGGCGAGGTAGGTCATCATGTTTCCGTTCTTCCAGTCGGGATTGCCCACGGCAGACTTTATTTTCGATATGTCCAACAGCTGATTGATGAGTGTGAGCAGTCCGTTTCCCTGCCGTTCTATGGTCTGTGCCTTGTCCCTCACTTCTGCCTTGCCGGAGCTTTGCAGCTCGCGGCTCAGCCCCAGAATTACGGTCAGTGGCGTGCGGAACTCGTGCGTGATGTTGGTGAAGAAGTTTTCGCGCAGTGCCGACATCCGTTTCAGCTCCTGATGGTTGCGGCGGCGCAGCCTGTTGGTGTAGAGCACCATTGCCAGCACTCCTGCCAGCCCCAGCAGCCCAAGTCCCAGAACGGCATACCCGATGTAGCGTGTGGTGCGCTCCTGTTCTAATCGGCGACGGGCTTCGTCCATCTGTCTGTCCTGTCGGTTGCGTTCTATTCGCAGGCTTGTGTTCTGAATGCGGTTCACCTTCTCCATGTCGAGCACGCTGTCCTGCATTGCCGTTGCCTTTTCGTGCGAAGCCAATGCCGCCCTGCTGTCGCCGGTCTGTTTGTAGGTCTTATAATATAAGGTGTATATTTCTGCCAGGTGTTCCGTAGACTTGATGCTCTCCGCCATTTGCCTCGCCTTTCCCAAGTATGCCATGGCCTTGGCATTGTTGCCCATGGCATGGTGTATTCCGGCAAGGGCGATGAGCGAGTTCAGCGCATGCCATTCGTCTTTCGATGCCTGCATCATCTGCGAGGCTGTTTCGTATTCGGCCATCGCCTTGCCGTACTGCCCTGCCTTTTCGTAGAGCGACCCGAAGTAGGTATGGCAGAGCGAAATGCCGAGCGTGTTCCCTGCCTCCGTGTTCAGTGCCATCGACTTGAGGTAATACACCCTTGCCGAGTCCATCTTCCCGTAGTGCTCGAAGATGGAGCCAATGTTGGCATAGTTGATGGCTTGCCCCACCGTGCTGTGCAGGCTCCGTTCGCCTGCCAATGCCATGCGCAGTGCACTGTCGGCACGCTCGTAGTTGCCCAATGTAAGGTAGGCGTTCCCTAATCCGTTGAGCGACACCACGCGGTTCTTCCTGGCGGTGAACGACGTGTCGGCACATTCCTCGCTCAGCTTCCATGCACGGTAATGGTATTCCTGCGCCACGTCCAGCACGCCCATGCGCCGGTAGTCGGTGCCGACGTTGTTCAGTGCCTGCACCAGTTCCAGCGTGTCGCCTGCAGCTTCAGCCAGTTGTTGTCCGGTGCTGTGCACGCTCAGGGCTTCTTCGAAGCGGCTCTCGTTGCGCAGGGCCTTGCCCCACTCTCTCAGGGCAACGATGCTGCCGAGCCTCTTGCCCGACCGCTCCAGCTGCTTTTGCAACAGCGCAAGCGAGTCCACGCTGTGCACCGAGCGCACTATGCTGTCCGCCTCCCTGCGTTCTTCGGGGGTGAAAGCCGTCGGCTTCTTGCCGCACGAATGAACGAGGAAGAATACCGAAACCAACGCCAATGATGCACCACACAGCAAGTAGCGCAATTTCTTCCGGCTCCTCAGGAGCCTGCAACAAGATTGTAAAGCTGTTTTCAAGCCATGCCCGTAATGCTGCATGGGGGGTAATGTTTTTTGTTTGTTCATAGAATTTGTTTCATTGTAGGTCAGCCATGCAAGTAGCATATCCGCTTTTTTCTGCGTGCAAAGATAGTGAAAATCCCGTAACCTGCCAATCATATTCCCATAAAACTTTCGTGCACCACCCTCCTGCCCCACCCTCCCGAACCAACGGAAGCGTGCTGGAAAGCTGCTTGGAAGCGGAAAGATGCCTACTTGTTAAAAAGACTAAAAATATCACTCGTAACGCGTGGCATATCAACTACTTGCGTCCTCCCGATGTCCGATTAGGATAAGTGGCGAAGATGCAGAATGTCCGATTAGGATAGTTTTTTGTCCGATTATGATAGGTACTTTTGTGCGGTTCAGGCTTAAATTTGCAACATCGTTTCACACGTGTTACAAACAGAAAAAGGCATGAAGAAAAAAGCAGACACCGAACCTACCAAGGAGCAGATACGGAACATGAAGTATTCGGAAGAACGCCTGCAGCTGCTCGAAGCCCTCCGCGAGATGGTGAACGAAGAGTTCAGCCGTCGGCGAATGGAGGAGGTGAGCAACCTGTATCTAAAAAATCCGATACCTGCCCGCATAGACCCCAAGCCTCCCGAAAAGATGCCGCCCCGGTGCCCTGCGTGGCAGTGGTTCGTAAACCTGTTCAATATAGACAGCCATTCGCACGGCACGAAAGACAGACCACTTGACATGCCAGATAAATTAAATAACCACAACGCCCAAGCCTCCGACACGGCGTTGCTCCGAAAGGAGTTTCAGCAGGGAGGCAACACGAACAGTCATGAACAGAATACGACCAAAAGAACGACTTCCACCGTCAGGAAACACAAGGCGAAAGGCTGACGGAACATGCTGCAAGACCGCATCGGAACACCCATCGGCAGAGCAGCCACACAGTGCCTTTCGTCGCTACGGAGTTACGGCAATCGTCGCTTCGGGGTTACGACAACAGTCGCTTCGGGGTTACGGCAATCGTCGCTTCGGGGTTACGACAAAAGCACCCCTTCAACAACTATTTTAATAACAATTTAAATTCAAATTAGCTATGATCGAATTTCAAGTAAGATCTAAGAAAATGACTATTGGAAAGAACAAGGGAAAGACCGTCTACTACGCTTATCCCAAGGCAAAACAGAACCTCACCAACAAGATGGTGATAGACCGCATTGTGCGCGAGACATCGCTCTCGGCAGGCGACGTGTCCAACGCCCTCATATCGCTCGGTGCCATCGTGCGCGACGCCCTGCTCATGGGAGCAAGTGTCGATTTGGCAGACCTCGGCTCGTTCCGCGTCATGGTAACGTCGAAGATGATAGAAAACGAAATCGACGTGTGCGCCGAGACGCTCAAGAAGCCGAAAATCGTCTTCACGCCCAAGCAGCAGATGCGCGAGGCAGCCAAGAACGTAGAGCTGAGCGTAGACAATCCCAAGCGCAAGAAGAAGAAGGAAGAGGGCAAGCAGCCCGGCGGCGGAGGCACCCAGCACCCATAGCAGCCCTTCTTCTGCACAGTTCACCCGGCAGGGCACGCAAGAGCAGACGCTCTGCCGGGGTAAATCAAAAACAGCTATGCCCACACAGGGCAGAAACCTATTTATTAACCCGCAACCCCACAAGGGGTTGCACAAAATTAAATAATTATGGAATATAAACTATGGATTGCAGGTATACAGGTAACCTCAGAAAACTGCAACGACATCTCTAACTTTAATGGCGTAAGTGGAAGAGTAAGCTACGACCCCAGCAGCAGAACCCTTACCCTCGACAATGCCACCATCACTGCAACAGGCGAGTATGGATACGGCATTAAAAGTTATATTGATGGGCTGACCATCAAGCTCATCGGCAGCAACACCATTACTGCCTATGATGAAGATGGAATATATAATGACGAAAACTGTACTCTCACCATAAAGGGAGTCACGTCAGATGCTACACTCACTGTGAAAAGCCTGGGTGGACAAGCACATAAAGGCATTTACAGCTCAAGAGTTTCTATCATCAACGTCAAAGACTGCTCGCTTATTGTAAGTGGAGTATGGGGAGGTATAGTTGGGGGCAACTGGCATTTCATCAACTGCACCGTATGTGCTAAAGGTGGCATTAACGAAGAAACCTACAGCAGCTATAGCTGCTTACTTAGTGTTGCCTTTGATAATTGCGCCAGCCCCCTCCCTACAGGAGCCTACTGGAAAGAGTCTCAATGGGACGGCTTAACCCTCCACACCCTCTTCGGTGCAGACGACAAGGTTATAACAGATTGGGTAACCATTGCCGAACCAACGGGCGACACAAACGAATCGGACAATGCAAGCGAAACGGACAATGCAAGCGAATCGGACAACACAAGCGAAACGGACAATGCAAGCGAAACGGACAATACAAGCGAAACTAACTTTATAGACTATACTCGCCGAAGACACGAAGATATCAATGAAGGTTTGCGCAGAATAAAACACAATGCCAATGACTTGCTAAACAGCAATATGTATGATGACGACTATAGATATCCCGAAGCTATTGAAGATGTTTCAGACAGAGACTTCGCATACATCTTAGACAAGAGGGAAAGCAGCTTCAGCGAAAAGGAAATATACGTAAGAGGAAGCGGCTACGAGAACATATACCCGGGAGCAATACTCTTTGTAGACAGCGATATAACGAGCGGCTCGCCCAACCCACTGGGACGCATTCCGAGAAGCAAGATATCCATCTACGGAGACTTCCTTGCAGGCGGCAACCCATCGCAAAGCAACATCGACCCCAACAACTCCGATGTAAGAATGGCTATAAACAACATTATGCACACCTTGCTGAGCGACTCAAGGTATGATGCCCCGGGCGCACAAAGGCCAAGAACAAAAATACACACCAGCCAGAAGAGCCTCATGATGGACTTGGGCGTAGACTCGTCGTTTGCAGGCTGCAACGTGAACGTAAGGGCATCTGCCACCAGCTCCGAACAGTCGTTCATACAAGCCACGACGTTAGACCAGGACTACTTTACAATCAGGCTGAAAGACGATTGGCACCAAGACCCCGCCTCTCTGTTCGCCGACAGTGTAACGTGGAACGATTTAAGCAATGAACTGAATGGAAAAGCCATTGCAATCGTAACTTCGGTAACCTATGGCAGAACGTTCAGCTACATGAAGGAGTACTCTGCAAGGCAGTTCACGTTCGACTCCTCACAGAAGGTATCGGGCTACGGGCAGAGCGCATCTGCAAGCCAGTCGCTTGCCGAATCGTCGAGCTACACCAACGACGAGATATTCAACTTGGGAGGAACCTCTCTTACCATTTCAGCTTTGAGGGGAAAGAACACCCAGCATGAACTGGAAGAGGCAATGGCAGACAACATGAGGTTCAGCCACGCCAATCAGGGAGTCATTACGAAATACACCATTCAGCTCATCACCGGTCCTACCCCAGGAACAGTTGTCAGACCGCTGTACTCCGGAACACAGTATCAGATTGGCTACACGAAATGTCCGAGAAGACTGTTTGCCCACATCGATGTAAGCCGGGTACACATAGGTCCTGGAAAGGTGAAAGTTCAGCTCGACGTGGATTGTTTCAGAATAGGTAAAGAAGGAGAACAAAAAGGAAAAATCCTGCCTACCAAGTCAATCGACGGTGGAAGCTCTGAAAGAGCTCAAGACCCTTGGTACTATACGTTCAGCAGCAGCCGGAACAGAGAGTACGGAGACCTTGAGCCTGGCGAATACATTAACAAAGGTCCATTGCTGCGAATAAGGAGCAAGCGTGGCGGCGGCAGTTACTCGGCACAAGATGAGAGACGCCTTACCGCAAAGGAAATGGAGACGGGTGCTCTGAACATCTCCCTTTCAGGAAGTGTTTACGACTCTGTAAAAATCAGAGACCTGGAACCATTCAACCCCTGATTTGAACCTCTCGTGATAAGTATCTCCTCCCGTCAGCAGTGGCGGGAGGAGTAACCAATACTTTTTATAACAACGGAGTTACAACAAAGCACCTTGTTTAAGGTTAGTCAACGAATTCAAAAGCAAAAGAATTATGAAGAAACAAGTATTATTTACATTCATTCTTGCCATAGTGGCGACAATGTGGACAAGCACGGTGCAGGCGCAGCTCCAGGAGTACGGCGCCTGGATTGCAGGCGTACAGATAACCTCCGACAACTGCAACGACCTCTCTGTAATTCCCAGTGTAACGGGTAAGGCAAAATACGATCCCTCAGAAAATGCGATTGTCTTAGAGAACGCCACGATTAAGACCAGTGGCAAAGTGGCTATTGAAGTGCATAAAAACTTGGGGTTAAAAGTGATAGGAAAGTGTAAAATCGAGTCAGATACTACAGCAATCCGCTTAACTAGCTTCTTAGAGATCTATAGCAATCGGAGAACGTTTGACGACCAATGTCTCGATGTGATAGGTGGCGACACTGCCATCAGTATGATAGGGCTGTATGGCACACTCACCGTCAGGGACTGCACCGTCAACGCCAAAGCCACCACAAGCAACGGTGTGGGCATTTCCGGACGCGAGTCTGTTATCACCATCGAAGATGATTGTGCACGTTTTACGGCAGAAGGCAAGGGCGGCTCCATTCGTGACCTCGGGAATATCCGGTTCAGAGTCAGCTATATTATGCAACCTAAAAGGGCTAAGTTCGACGAAGAGCTGAAGTGTGTAACCTTGAACGGAGAGTTGGTGAAAACTAAGGTAGTCATCGAATCTGTAACCTTCTACCCCCTCAGGGTTGGAAGTGACCGAGTACACTCTGGCAACTGCGACGACCTCACCCAGATTGAAGACGTGAAAGGAAAAGCTTACTACGACCCCAACACCAAGACCCTTACACTCGATAATGTCACCATCAAAGCCTTGATCGGTAGAGGTATCGCGAACTTTGTCGACGACTTGACTATCCGTCTTATCGGCAAGAATATCATTATCGGTAATGACGATGTAGGAATCGAGAATTTTAAGCGTGCTACCATTGTTGGTGTAGACAATGCTTTCCTCAAGGTGGTTGGTGGAGAAACGGGACCAAGCATTACATGTAAATGTGGTATTCGTAACGTTAACACCATTACCGTGAGACGATGCACCATAGAGGCGACTGGAGGAGTACACGGATTGCGTGAAGGCAACTGGGAGTTCGACCACTGCACTGTGCGTGCCAGGGGTGGATACAACTATGCTGACTACGCAGGCAGTATCAGCCACTTGTACGGAATACCCAAGTTCATAGGCTGCAAAATCACCAGTCCCGAGGGAACATACTGGAAAGACTTCCTATACCTAAACGAATATAATTACTACTCTCTCTTAGGTGCTGATGACAAACCTGTAATCGACTGGGTAACCATCGAAGAACTAACGGGCATAGACACCCCGAATGCCGACACTGCCACCAAGCAAGGCATCTACACCCTCAGTGGCGTACGTCTGCAGGGCGAGCTGAACGACCTGCCGAAAGGTGTGTATATCGTGAACGGACAAAAGGTTGTGAAGAAGTAGACAACGACCATGTTCCGCACCTCGGCAGCGAGGTGCAAGACATCAAGAACTATTGAAACGTTAAGCCGCCTGGGCAGAAATTGCCCAGACGGCTTTCTTATGTTGTATGAATAAGGGAAAGAAATAATGAAGAGGCTGGCTATACGTCGAACACCATTCCTTCGTTGGTGAGGAAGCTGTTGGGGAAGATGGCTTTTGCTTCGCTTAAAATAGTGTCTTCGTTTGGGTAGCGGGCGGAATAATGCCCTAAAAGCAGCTTGCCTGCGGCAGCGTCTCGGGCTACTGTTGCTGCTTCCTTGGCTGTGCTGTGGTAATAGGTTCTTGCCCTGTCGCTGTGTTCGCTTGCATAGGTGCTTTCGTGGTAGAGTACGTCTACACCGCTCACCTTTTTATATAGGTGCTTCATGTATCTTGTGTCGGAGCAGTAGGCGTAGCTTCGTGGCTTGTCAGCTGGAGTGGTGAGGCGGCTGTTGGGAATGGTTTCGCCGTCGGCAGTAATCCAGTCTGCTCCTGCCTTTATGTTGCTGATTTGGCTGATAGGGATATTGTAGTAGTCTATCATATCACGGCGGATATGGCGTGCAGTGGATTTTTCGCGAAACAGGAAGCCGCAGCAGGGTATGCGATGTTCCAGCGGAATTGTTTCGACGGTCAGGCTCTTGTCTTCATAGATAACAGCGGTTTCGGTTGTCTCGATGGGGTGGAATGTAACCGTGTATCCAAGTCCTTTGCAGAACAGTTCCATTGAGAGGTTGAAGTATTCTTCAAACTCTTTCGGGGCATATACCTGAAGCGGTGCTGTGCGCCCCGTCATACCGAAAGTGGAAAGCATACCGAAGAGTCCGAAGCAATGGTCGCCGTGCAGATGCGAAATGAAGACGGCTTGTACTTTCGAGAAGTGCACCTTCGAGCGGCGCACTTGTATCTGCGTTCCCTCTCCGCAGTCTATCATAAAGAACTTGCCACGTATTTCTACTATCTGGCAAGTTGCATTGTGATGGAGCGTGGGCAAGGCACTTCCACAGCCCAATATGTGTATCTTGAAAGGTATCACGCTTATTTCTTACGCCCGAATACAAATATTCCTGTCTTGTTTTCGAGCGACATCGTATCTGCGCCGAGTTCTATTACATCGAAGGTGTCTCTCGACAGCAAGAGCTTGCCGTTGTATATCTTCCACGATGTCCATACGTTCTTCTCCGACTGGAGATTTGATGTTACTTCCCCACCCTCTTTTATCTCGAAGTTCTTGTCGAGGCTTGTCCAGTTTCCAAGCAGCGACGTTATGTTGATGGCACTACGCAACATCATGTCGCCATACTCCTTGTAGGCTATCACGGCAAAGCGGTCGCCGATGAGCTTGCCTCCTTTCACTACTTCCGTGGTGTCTTCGGGGTTCTGGATAATCTCCAATGTGTCGCCCCTATCGGTCAGTAACACTATGGAGTTCATACCGCCATCGAGCATTGTACCGTAAATGGTTGTATCGCCTGCGTTGAGCGAGTCGGCGTTGTTGGCGTTGGGGCTTATCACTTGGTTAGGTTTGCTTTTCTTACAACCTGCAAGAATGGCTGCTACCAGTGCAAGAACAATGATGATTTGTGATTTCTTCATACTTACGATATTGAGTAATTTACTTGTTGTTTTCTATCTTCTTTGCTTCATTCCACAGATTGTCCATTTCGTCCAAAGTCATATTCTTCAGTTCTTTACCGAGTTTCTTTGCTTGTTGCTCAACGTATGTGAAGCGTGAAATGAACTTCTGGTTGGTATGTTCGAGCGCGTTGTCGGGATTGAGTTTGTACAATCGGGCAGCGTTGATGACAGAAAAGAGGAAGTCGCCCAACTCTTTCGTAGAGCTTTCCTTGTCTTCTCGTGCCAGCTCTGCCTTCAGTTCGTCAAGCTCCTCGCCTACCTTATCCCACACATCTTCTTTCTTTTCCCAGTCGAAACCAACGTTTCGGGCTTTGTCCTGTATTCTGTATGCCTTTATAAGGCTGGGCAGCGAGTCGGGAACTCCCGACAGCACCGTTTTGTTTCCTTCTCTTTCCTTTTGTTTCCGTTGTTCCCACGTCAATTCAACTTGCGTTGCAGTAGACGGAACATTGCCATTTGCAGATGTGGCAGTTTGGTTCTCGGTGTTCAATTCGTCCTTGTAAACAACCTGTCCTTGCTTGTTTATCGCCATATTGTCGTTGGCAACTGCCCACCCTGTCCAATCTATGAAGTCGTGGCGGAACATCAGTTTGTCCGACTGTGCATTGCAAACGTCTGCTATATCGAAATCGTTTGTCTCGCTGCCGAGCAACGCATAGAATACAACGTGTTCCATTACGTCGCCAAGCTCTTTACAGATGTTCTTCTTGTCGTGCTTCATCAAAGCATCGGCAAGCTCAAATGTTTCTTCTATCGTGTTGGGGCGCAAACTCTCAAAGGTCTGCTTCCTATCCCACGGACATTCCTTTCTCAATCGCTCTTGTATATCGAGCAAACGCTCAAACGCTGCAAGTTTTTCTTCTTTTGTATGCAATCCTATCAAATTTAAAGTTAAAAGAAGTACTGTGTACTGCTAATTGTTATGCAAAGATACAGCTTTCAAGTGATTTTTTCGTAAATTTGCATCGTTTTTAAAGATAATAAAGAAATAATAATATACAACGTATGGAATTAGCAAGTAAGTACGACCCACAGAACGTGGAAGCGAAGTGGTATGAGTATTGGCTCAACAATAAACTATTCAGCTCTAAGCCTGACGGACGCGAACCTTATACAGTGGTAATCCCACCGCCCAACGTAACGGGCGTATTGCACATGGGACACATGCTGAACAATACCATTCAGGACATTCTTGTACGCCACGCACGTATGGAAGGAAAGAACGCTTGCTGGGTTCCCGGTACCGACCACGCCAGTATTGCCACCGAAGCAAAAGTGGTAAACAAGCTCGCACAAGAAGGAATAAACAAAGCCGACCTTACAAGAGAGGAGTTCTTGAAACACGCTTGGGCGTGGACAGACGAACACGGTGGCATTATCTTAAAGCAATTGCGCAAGCTTGGTTGCTCTTGCGATTGGGAGCGCACTGCCTTTACTATGGACGAAAAGCGCAGCAAAAGTGTTATCAAGGTGTTCTGCGACTTATACAACAAGGGCTTAATCTATCGTGGTGTGCGTATGGTGAACTGGGATCCAAGTGCAGAAACAGCTCTTTCCGACGAAGAAGTTGTTTACAAGGACGAGCATTCAAAGCTCTACAACCTTAAATACTATATTGCACCCGAAGACCAAAGCAAGGTTGAACGCAAGCACGACGACAATGTGATGCACAAAGACGACAAGGGTTACTACGCTGTTGTAGCTACCACACGTCCTGAAACCATTATGGGCGACACGGCTATGTGCATCAATCCCGACGACGTGAAGAATACTTGGCTGAAAGGATTACATGTCATTGTACCATTGGTGGGGCGTTGCATTCCTATCATAGAAGACTCGTATGTGGACATTCAGTTCGGTACGGGCTGTCTGAAGGTTACTCCTGCGCACGACATCAACGACCACGCACTTGGTTTGAAGCACGGTTTGGAGACCATCGATATATTCAACGACAACGGAACTCTGTCGGAAGCAGCAGGTTTATATGTGGGGCAAGACCGTATGGACGTGCGCAAGCAAATTGCCATTGACCTCAAAACTGCCGACTTAATGGAGAAAGTGGAAGACTACGACAACAAAGTGGGTTACTCTGAACGCACTAACGTGCCTATCGAACCAAAGCTTTCAACACAATGGTTCTTAAGTATGCAGCACTTTGCAGACATTGCACTCGCCCCTGTGATGAACGATGAGATAGAGTTTTATCCAAAGAAGTACAAGAACACCTATCGCCATTGGTTGGAGAATATCAAGGATTGGTGCATCAGCCGCCAACTTTGGTGGGGACACCGCATTCCTGCTTACTACTTCAAAGACCAAAACGGCAAGCCTGCAACTGTTGTGGCAGAAACCGACGAAAAGGCTTTGGAACAGGCAAAGGCTATCAATCCAAACATAACAAAGGCTGACTTGGAACAGGAAAATGACAGTTTGGACACGTGGTTCTCAAGTTGGTTGTGGCCTATCTCGGTATTTGATGGTATCAACAACCCTGACAACGAAGAAATAAAGTACTATTATCCAACAAGCGACTTGGTTACAGCTCCAGATATTATCTTCTTCTGGGTGGCTCGTATGATTATGGCAGGCTACGAATATCGCCAGACTTTCCCATTCAAGCACGTTTATTTCACTGGCATCGTGCGCGATAAGCTCGGACGAAAGATGAGCAAGAGCCTCGGCAACTCGCCCGATCCATTGGAACTAATAGATAAATATGGTGCCGACGGCGTGCGTATGGGTATGATGCTTTCCGCACCAGCAGGCAACGACATCTTGTTCGATGAAAGCCTTTGCGAGCAAGGACGCAACTTCAACAACAAGATATGGAATGCCTTCCGCCTTGTTCAAGGTTGGGAAACAGCAGACATAGAGCAGCCCGAAGCTAACAAGATAGCCATTAAGTGGTTCGATGCAAAGCTCAAAGAGGTAAATGCCGAAATGGAAGAACAGTTCAAGAGCTATCGAATATCAGAAGCATTGATGACGGTTTACAAGCTTTTCTGGGACGAGTTCTCAAGTTGGTACTTGGAAATGATAAAGCCTGAATATGGCAAACCCATCGACAAGCAGACCTACGATGCAACACTCCGTTTCTTCGATATTCTCTTGAAGATGCTCCACCCATTCATGCCGTTCATTACAGAAGAACTTTGGCAACACATCTTCGACCGCAACGAAGGCGAAAGTATTATGTTGGAGAAACTCGAATTGGTACTTCCTACCGACGAAGAAAAGACTTTGATTGCCGAAATAGAGAATATGAAGCAAATAGTGGGCGGCATTCGCACCGTTCGCAACCAAAAGAACATTGCTCCAAAAGTATTGCTTTCTTTAGAGGTTGTGGGCAAAAACAACTACGAGGCTTACAACTGTGTGATTGCGAAAATGGCTAATCTCGAAAGCATCAATGTTGTAGACGAGAAGAGTTCTGACGCTTCTGCCTTCATGGTGGGTACTGACGGCTTTGCCGTTCCGCTTGGAAACCTGATTGATGTAAAGGCGGAAATCGAGAAATTAGAAAAGGAACTTGCGCACTTGGAAGGTTTCCTGAAAGGTGTAAAGGCAAAACTCTCTAACGAAAACTTTGTTGCGCACGCCCCCGAAGCTGTGATTGCTAAGGAACGCAAGAAGCAAAGCGACTCGGAAGAAAAGATTGAGACCATCAAGGCAAATATAGAAGAACTACTCAAGAAGTAAGTTTCGTTTGCACTGAAGCAATATCTGTTTACGCATACGATTTCTACAAAATTCGTATCGTAATAAACAATAAAAGGGAATGTCGAATTGATATTCCCTTATTCTATGTTTTAAGTTTCGTACACCTATAGAAATGCTTCTCAGGAGTATAGTTGTTGCTTAGCCAACTAATTATCAACGTTTTGCAAAACCTATTGTTTTGCGTTCCCAAAACGGCTGTTTTGCACGGTAAAAGCGTAGGTTTTGCGATGCAAAACAGCCGCTTTCGCAATGCCAAATCGAAATTATCGTTTTAATTCAGAATTATCTTTACAAAGTCAATGTATTTTTAGTATCTGACACAAGCAACAAAAAGGAAAACTATTTCTCCAAAAATGTTTTGCTTCAGCTCTATTTCCACAATTAGAAAAAGGCGTTATACCATTGGTGTAACGCCTTTTATAAGTAATATCACAATGTATTTCTTTGTTAATCAACAGGAATATCCTTGTTTACATTCTTGCTACCTATCAAAGTGTAGAAGCACATATAAGCCACACCGGCAAGTGGTACAAAGTATGAAACAAGATAGCCAGACTGGTCGGCTATGAAGTTTTGGAGCAACGGAAGCAAGCCACCGCCTACTACCATCATCATAAATATACCCGAAGCAGGCTCTGTGTATTTTCCAAGACCTTCGGTTGCAAGGTTGAAGATACACGGCCACATAACGCTGGTGCACAGTCCGCAAAGTACAAGTAACAATGCAGAAACAGGTACAATTACCATATTGAAAGCCGAACCTGTGAATACAGGCATCGAAACGGCTGCGCTCTTACCTAACACAATAGCTGTGATGATGAGTATCATAGCAAGAACGGTGGTGCACGACATTAATGTCTTGCTCGAAATTTTGCTTGCAATGAAACCTGCAATGAAACGTCCTATGAGCATTAAGAACCAATAGGTTGCAGCAAAAGAATCTGCAATGGCTGTGGCTGTAGCCTTAGGGAGCCCTCCACCAAGGCCAGTCGTATCAGAAAGGTAGTAAATAAGTGTTCCGGGAATACCTACTTCGACGCCCACATACACGAAAATAGCGATTGCGCCTAATACGAAATGGCGGAAGTTCCAAGGAGAATATTCAAATGTAACATTGGTTCCTGTCTTGCTGTTCTTTGGGTCTTGAATAGGAATATACGATAGAATAACGAATGCTGCCACGAATACACCCATTGCAATGTAGAGAACTGGATTAACATCAATAATAGACGTGTTCTTTGTTACTTCTCCAATCAACGAACCAACAAAAAGCGGTGTAAGGGTTCCAGACAGCGAATTGAGTGTTCCACCTATCATATTAAGCTGATTTCCACGATTTCCACCGCCTCCGATAAGGTTCAACATCGGATTAACCACTGTGTTCAGCATACAAACACAGAAACCTGAGATGAACGCTCCTAAAAGATAAATAACAAATCCTGTAATCTTCGCATCGGTAAAGAAGCCTGAGCAGAACTGAGTCAGTACGCCGAAGAAACCAATGGCAATACCAATGAGAGCCGTTTTCTTGTATCCTACACGCACAAGCATCTTTCCTGCGGGGATTCCCATAAAGAAATAGGCAAGAAAGTTCATAGCATTGCCAAGCATACCCACCGTATTGGCACTTTCGCCACCAAAGATATTCTTCCAAATAACTCCGATTGGAGCAGCAAGATTTGTTACAAACGAAATCATTGCATAAAGAAACATCATTGTAATAATCGCAATGATGCTTCCATTTTGTTTAGTATTATTCATTGTTTAGCAATTTATTTTCTGCAAAGAAAGCAAAAATAAATGATAACGACAAACTATTTTAAGTCAAAAGGAGATTTGTTATATGTTAAAAACAATTAAAGGCAAGATTGAAAAATCCTGCCTTTAATGGGAATTATATTGCTATTAGAATTTGCTTAAAAAGTCGGCAACAATATAGCTCGAACCGCCTACAAATATGAAGTCGTCGCTTTCTGCCTCGCTTAGTGCTTGCTCGTATGCTTCTGCAACATCTGCAAACGTTCTGCCCTCAAGGTTGTATTGTTTGCCTATTCTTGCCACCTTGTCAGCCGAGAATGCACGCTTTGTGCTGGGTTGTGTCCAATAGTAAATGGCATTAGCAGGCAGAAGAGCCATAACAGCCTCTATGTCCTTGTCGTCTACCATACCAAAGACAATGCGCAACGTGCGATACTTTTGACTTTTAATTTGCAATGACAAGTCTTTCCAGCCTGCTTCGTTGTGCCCAGTGTCGCAGACGACAGTCGGGTTTTGCTGTATCTGCTGCCATCTACCCATTAATCCTGTCGCTTCACACACATTTGAGAAACCTTTTGCAACGCTGTCTATGTTTCTGATTATCTGCTTATTGTAAAGCTGCATCACTGCCGTTAGCAGCGTGTTGGTATTCTTGTCTTGGTAGATTCCGCCCAATTCGCCTTCAATCGTACCGAACAAGCGAGTTTGGTATATGCGTCCTCCCTTCGGATTGGCACTTGCCGATTGTACCATAGGAATGTCTTCGGCAAATACAATCATTGCGTCCATCTCCTGTGCCTTTGCTTCAAACACAATACGAGTTTCGGGTAGAGCTTCGCCAACTACAACAGGAGTGCCTTGCTTTATGATTCCTGCCTTTTCGTATGCTATCTTTGGCAATGTGTCGCCCAAGAATTGGGTGTGGTCGAGCGAAATGTTGGTAATGATGGAGAGTAAGGGATTGATAATGTTGGTGCAATCCAACCGACCGCCCAAGCCCACTTCTATAATGGCAAAGTCTACTTGTTGTTCAGAGAAATACTTGAAAGCCATTGCAGTAGTCAGTTCAAAGAACGATGGGTGCAGTGGTTCGAAGAAATTGCGATGGTTTTCAACAAAATCAATTACGTATTGTTCAGAAATCATCTTGCCGTTTACTCTGATGCGTTCCCTGAAGTCTACGAGGTGTGGACTTGTATAAAGTCCTACTTTATAACCATCGGCTTGGAGTATTGCAGCCAATGTATGCGAGCAAGAACCTTTTCCGTTGCTTCCTGCAATATGGATAGAACGGAAGTTTTGATGCGGTCGCCCAAAGTATTCGTCCAATGCGAGGGTTGTAGATAAACCTTCCTTATAAGCAGAAGCACCCACGTGTTCAAAGACGGGGGTGCTGTTGTATAAGTATTCTGTTGTTTCCTTGTAAGTCATTTTTATTACTTTTCAGTCTTTACAACTTAGCTGAATAGTTTCTTGAAGTTATCAAAAATAGAACGTTTTGTATAGCTATCTCCCTTGAAGTTGTCGCTTTCCTTAAATTCTTCAATGGCATTGCGTTCTGATTTTGACAGTGTCTTTGGCACATAAACACTTATTTGTACGATAAGGTCGCCCATTCCTCTGCCATAGCCCTGCACGGCAGGAAGTCCTTTGCCTCTTAAACGAAGTGTTTTGCCTGGTTGTGTGCCTTCTTCTATCTTTATTTTCACAGAACTTCCATCTATTGTTGGAATTTCAACCTGACCACCCAAGACAGCCGTGGGGAAGTCGAGCAACAAGTTGTAGATAACATTCTGTCCATCACGAATGAATGTATCGTTATCTTCTTCTTCGATATAAACTTGTATATTGCCTGTTATGCCATTGTGTTTGCCTGCATTTCCCTTGTTTGGAACATTCACGACCATTCCTTCGGCAACACCTGCAGGAATATTGATTTCAACAACTTCCTCGCCTTTCACTACACCGTCGCCGTGGCAATGTGTACATTTGTTCTTTATAACAGTACCTTCTCCACCGCATACGTGGCAGGTTGTTTGTGTCTGCATCATACCAAAGATACTCTGCTGGGTACGAATTTCCATACCGCTACCATGGCAATTAGGACACGTTTCTGTACCGCTGCCGCCTTCGGCACCCGTTCCGTGGCAATGTTCGCAGGCGACATCTTTGCGTACCTTGAACTTTTTGGTAACCCCCGTAGCGACTTCCTGCAATGAAAGTCTGACTTTCAGGCGCAAATCGGCACCTTTATATTTAGGAGCCTGACGACTTCCACCACCGAAACCTCCAAAGCCACCACCGCCGTGGCCGCCGAAGACATCGCCAAACATAGAGAATATGTCGTCCATTGAGAAGCCACCGCCACCAAATGGATTGCCACTACTCCCATTCAGTCCTTCGAATCCGAATTGATCGTATTGCTGTCGTTTTTGCGGATCACTTAAAACACTGTATGCTTCTGCAGCTTCTTTAAATTTCTCTTCAGCATTGGGATCATCAGGATTTCTGTCTGGGTGATACTTTATGGCAAGTCTTCTATATGCCTTCTTTATCTCGTCGCCCGAAGCGTCTCTTGTAACGCTCAGAACCTCATAATAGTCTCTTTTTGTCATCTTGTATTTGTCATGAATTATAAGGTTCTCAAGTGTATCAAGAACCCAAGATTATTCAGTCTATCGTTTATTATTGACCGACTGCGACCTTTGCATGTCGAATAACTTTATCGTTTAACATATACCCTGTTTGAACGCTGTCAATGACTTTACCCTTTTTATCATCGCCCATTCCAGGTACCATTGCAATAGCCTCATGGTAATCGACGTTGAAATCCTTGCCATCGGTTTCTATTTTCTTCACGCCAAGACTTTCTAACGTTTTTAAGAACTTCTTATAGATCAGTTCAAACCCTTCCTTAATGGCTGTTGCGTCTTCTGTCTTATCTGCAATGGCGCGTTCAAAATCATCGAGAATAGGAAGAATTGCTGTAATGGTTTTCTCGCCACCATTAAGTATAAGCTCTGTTTTTTCCTTCAGCGTTCGCTTCTTATAGTTCTCAAATTCAGCATAAAGACGAATATACTTGTCTTTCCACTCTTCAGCTTCTGCGCTGTCGTCTTTCTGCTCTGCTTCGCCTTCTTCGTTGGTTTCAGCTTCCGAAGTTTCTTCGTTATCAGCTTCTGACGACATTTCTTCCTCTGAAGCAGTATTTTCTTCCTGCACGGTTTCTTCGTCCTGCAACTTTGTTTCTTCGTCTTCTATTTCTATCTTCTTATTCTTTTTGCTCATAATAATGTATTCTTTTTTTTCAAAACTATACAAATAGTGTGCCAACATAGCAAGGACTGCATGACAAATACAATTCGTCAGCAGTCCTTGAACTATTATCTTGCTAATTTAAACTTGGTACATCTTGGCTTTTTGTTCCTTTATCTGCTCGTCGTGAATATACTCATCGTAGCTCATAAGCTTATCAATCGTACCGTTCGGTGTTAATTCGATGATACGGTTGGCAACAGTTCCGATGAATTCGTGGTCGTGAGAACTGAAGAGAATATTACCCTTAAAGCCAACAAGGTTATTGTTGAATGCCTGAATACTCTCCAAATCGAGGTGGTTTGTAGGAGTATCGAGTATCAAACAGTTGGCATTTTGCAACTGCATACGTGCTATCATACAACGCATTTTCTCGCCTCCAGACAACACATTGACTTTCTTCTCTACCTCTTCTTGCTTAAACAGCATACGACCGAGGAAGCCTTTCATCACGACCTCGTTACCCGGACCATATTGTGAAAGCCAATCGACAAGATTCATATCGCAGTCGAAGTATTTTGTATTGTCGAGTGGCAGATAAGCCGTTGTAATAGTTATGCCCCAGTTGTAAGTACCAGCCTGGGCTTCTCGCTCACCATTGATAATGTTGAACAAAGCCGTCATTGCCTTCGGATTGCGAGACAAGAACACTACTTTCTGCTCTTTCTCGACATTGAAGTTCACGTGGTCGAACAATACTGTTCCGTCTTCATCAACGGCTTTCAGGTCTTCTACTTCCAAGATTTGGTTTCCCGGCTCGCGCTCCATTTGGAAGATGATGCCTGGATATTTACGGCTTGACGGGCGGATTTCCTCTACATTCAGTTTCTCAAGCATCTTCTTGCGCGAAGTAGTCTGCTTGCTTTTTGCCACATTGGCAGAGAAGCGGCGGATAAATTCTTCCAGCTGCTGCTTCTTTTCTTCAGCTTTCAACTTTTGGTTCTGTGCCTGACGCAAAGCCAACTGCGAACTTTCGTACCAGAATGAATAGTTACCGGCAAACACCGTAACCTTACCGAAGTCGATATCAATCGTCTGTGTACTTACAGCATCAAGGAAGTGGCGGTCGTGCGATACGACAAGCACCGTTTGTGTCTCCTCTATTTCGCCAAGATAATCTTCCAACCATTCCACCGTTTCAAGGTCAAGGTCGTTGGTAGGCTCATCGAGCAAAAGGTTGTCGGGCTTTCCAAACAATGCCTTTGCCAACATTACACGCACCTTTTCCGTATTCGACAGTTCGCCAACTCGTTTCTGGTGGGCGTCTTCCTGCACGCCTAAGTGCTGTAACAACTGGGCAGCTTCGCTTTCGGCTTCCCAACCATTCATTTCGGCAAACTTCAGTTCCAAGTCGGCAGCACGGTTTCCGTCCTCTTCTGTCATTTCCGGTTTAGCGTAAAGTTCCTCGCGCTCCTTCATATTCTTCCAAAGCGGTTCGTGTCCCATAAGCACGGTGTCCATTACCTTAAATTCATCGTACTTAAAGTGGTCCTGCTCCAATACCGACAAACGTTCTCCTGTTCCTAACGTAATGGTTCCCTTGTTGGGTTCCAAATCGCCAGATATGGCACGAAGCAGTGTTGATTTTCCTGCTCCGTTAGCTCCGATAACGCCATAGATATTTCCCGGAGTAAACTTGATATTAACGTCCTTGTACAGAACTCTTTTTCCGAATTGAACGGCAATGTTTGAAAGTGTAATCATTGTTTCTCTAAATTCCTATTTTCTTATTTGGGCGCAAAGGTACAATAATAATGTGATACTTGCAAGAACTGCAGTTCGTTGTAACAGATGCATTATATAAATAAGGAAGAAGTTCAAGGTGGGTGATAGCAAGATTTTCTGTATGGAAAACAAAGAATATATGCCTTTTAGCAAATAGCAAATAAATGAAACTTAATTCAAAAAATCCTTTCTTTTTTCAAAAATATTTTGTTACTTTGCAATCTAAAAGAATAATTATATTATAAGAAGATATGCAGAAAAAGTTGAAACTTGCTGTGGTTGCACTCTGCAGTTCGTCAATTGTTGTTGCACAGAGCAACAACAATACCGACACGATACGGCACGAGCAAACACAGAATGTGATGGACGAATCAGCATTTACGTTCACAGAAGCACAGTTAGGAGAGGATAACGACAGAAGTTCGAATGTTACTATCTTAAATTCAAATAGTAATGTGTACGCCTCTGAAGTTGGATTTTTATATTCTCCATTACGCTTCAGATACCGTGCGTTAAGTCCAAAATACAATGATGTCTACATCAATGGTGCACCAATGAACGATATGGAGAGCGGACAATTCCGTTATTCGCTGGTAGGCGGACTTAATCAACAAACCCGAAATGTAGACTTTGCGCTTCCATTTGAGAATAACAACTTCTCATTGACTGGTATGGCGGGAAGCAACAACTACGATTTCAGAGCAGGTTCGATGGCTGGCGGAAACCGCATAACCTTATCAGGTGCAAACCGTAATTACACATTAAGAGGAATGTACACTTACGGTAGTGGTTTCAACAGCAAAGGCTGGGCATTTGCAACCAACATTACCTATCGATGGGCAAACCGCGGCTATGTAGAAGGAACATTCTACAATGCATTCTCTTACTTCTTCGGTGTCCAGAAGAAATGGAACAATGGGCACTCGCTTAGCTTCTCGACATGGGGCAATCCTACTGAACGCGCATCGCAAGGAGCAAGCACCGACGAAGTTTATTGGCTGGTTAATGACTACCAATACAATCCTTATTGGGGGTACCAAAACGGACATCGCCGCAACAGCCGTGTAGTAAACGACTTCGCTCCGGCAGCTATCTTCACCTGGGATTGGAATATCAGCGACAAGACAACGCTCACAACAAGTCTGTTCGGAAAGTATTCGATGTACAAAAGCACTAAACTGAACTACAACAATGCCGAGAATCCACAGCCCGATTATTGGAAAAATCTGCCAAGTAGCTATTACGATGTATGGAACGAGCAGAACATTCGCTATCGCACAGCGCAAGCATTTGCCGATTGGAATGCAGCTGTTAATTGGTGGAAAAACAAGGAAAACCGCCAAATACAATGGGATAAGCTGTATTATGCCAACCGTCAGGCAGCTGCAAACGGGCAAGATGCACTCTACTACGTTCAAGCAAAGCACAACGACAATACCACTATTACACTGTCTTCATCGCTCAACACGCACATCGGTAAAGACAAGGTATTCAACATTGGCTTCATGATTGGACAAAATTTCGGTCGCCATTACCAAACGATGGAAGACCTTTTGGGTGCCAAGAGTTTCCATAATGTGAACACATACGCTATCGGAACTTACGCTGCAAACGACCCACGCATTCAGTATGACTTAAATACAATGGGCACACAAGGGCTCGGCGCATTGGTTTACGAAGGCGATAAGTTCGGCTACGACTACAATTTGAATGTGCGCCGTGGTACACTTTGGACAAACTTTGCACACTCTTTTGGCAACCTTCACTATATGGTCGGTGCCAAAATGGGCTACGATAACATGTACAGAAAAGGCTACATGCGCAACGGAATGTTTGCCGATAACTCTTACGGCAAGAGCAAACACGCCGATTTCCTTACGGGTGGCGGTAAAATCAGTGGCACTTGGACACTCGGTAGTGGCAACGCAGTCTCTCTCGGCTTAGGCTACGAGCACCGCGCACCACAAGCAAGTAATGCTTTTATATCGCCCGAAATGAACAACGACTTCGTCCAGAACTTGCGCAACGAACGCATTTTCTCAAGTGAAGTAAACTATCAGTATGCTGGCAGTTGGCTTCGTGCAAACCTCAGTGCCTACTACAACCACTTGACACACGTAACAGAATGGCAGAATTTCTACTTCGACGATGTCAATTCGTTTACCTATGTCAGCATGACTGGTATCAAAAAGAATTACTACGGTGTAGAACTGGGAATTGACTTCAAGCTCACAAGTTTCTTAAACTTCAAGGCTTTGGGAACTTGGAGCGAAGCAAAGAACATCAATAATGCCGACGTTGTCTACATGAACTCTACAAAGAGTACTTTCTATAAAGATGTTGTCTACAACAAAGGAATGCGCGAAAGTGGCACTCCTCTGTCTGCATACAGTGGTATTTTGAGCTTCCATCAAGGTGGTTGGTTCATTGATTTGAAGGGTAACTACTATGATAGAATTTATCTTTCTTACGCTCCGAGCCTCCGTTATGGCAGCACTTTGCGCACAATGGGTACAAAGTTTGGCGGTATTGATGCTGAAGGCAACTACACTCCATACGCTCAAAGCGAAGGAAAAGGTGGCTTCATGCTCGATGCTTCCATCGGTAAGAATATCTATTTGAAGCGTGGAAGCCTCTCTATCAATTTGATGATAACCAACATTCTAAATAATCAGAAGATTGTTTCAGGTGGTTACGAACAGAGCAGAAGCAGCTATACAATCAATCAAACCACAGGTGAGGCTACCGCACGTGCATACGATTTTAACAAGAATCCTAAGAAATACTATGTAAGTGGTATCAACGGAATGTTGAATATAGCCTACAAATTCTAAAAGAAACAGAATATGAAGAATATAAAATATATAATGATGGCAGCAGTCTGCACCCTCTTTGCTTCGTGCATGGGCGACAGATATGCGGAAACCGATGAGGCTATGCCAGCACCATACGGCAACAACAAACTGACAGAAACAAATGTAATTTCTATCGCCGAGCTCAAAGCTAAGTTTGCAACACCGATTAACACCGATTATCGAGATGGTACAAGTTACGAACAGGTTACCGAAGCCTTGCAAATAAAAGGTATCGTTACAAGCTCCGATATCGCCGGCAACATCTATAACGAACTTGCAATCCAAGATAAAACAGGAGCCATCATCGTTTCTGTTGGGCAAAGCGGACTCTATGGTTTCCTTCCTATCGGCACGGAAATACTTATTGACTTGAAAGACCTATATATAGGAAACTACGGTAAGCAAGCACAAGTAGGAGTCCCGACTAAGAATGCCAAGGGCTTAACATCTATCGGACGCATCAGTCGCATTGTTTGGGACAAGCACTACAAGATACTTTCTTCCGGTAATCCTATAGAAGTGAAGGAGTTCGCAAATGGTTCTGCTCCCACAAATTGGACATTTGAGAAAGATGCCGGTAGGCTCGGTGTCATTCGCAACGTTAGTTTCAAATCGAGCACACCTTCTGTTAGTGGAACATTCGCTAATGCCACGGGTGGCGCGGGAAGTGTTTCGTGGACACTAAACGAACAAGACGACAAAAAAGTAATTGTCTACAACAGCAACTTTGCTAAGTTCGCAAATGCCAAAATCCCTACGGGCAAGGTTGATATTACAGGTATTTTCAAGCGCTTCAACAATCAGTGGGAGATTATTATCCGCTCTCTCGACGATGTCAAGCCTGTTGCACCACCAGAAAAAGCGATTTACAGCAACTCGTTTGCAGAAGCACCAACCGACTGGACACTCGACCAAGGCACACTTCCATCTGGCATAACGTTCGTCTGGAAATGGGTTTCTCCAACCTACGGAATGAAGGCTACGGCTTACGTTAATGGCAAACGATACGAAACCCACGCTCGTGCTACATCGCCACTTATCGACCTTACAAAGGTGAAAAAGGCTACATTGACTTTTGAACATGCAGCTCGCTACTTCGGCGACTTCGATAAAGAACTCAAGGTGCAAGCCTCTACCGACGGCAAAAACTGGAAAGACCTCGTCATTGACAAAAAGCCAACAGGCGAGAATTGGGACTTTGTAACTGCAAAAGCCGACCTGAAAGCTTACTGTGGCAAGAAGATTTACATTAGCTTCTTCTACAACAGTACGGAAACAACAGCTGCTACGTGGGAATTCAAGAACCTCGTAGTAAAATAAAACATTAAGCATAGACAAACAAAAAGGTAAAACAGATATGAAGAAATTAATTAATTCAATGTTTGCATTGGCTATCGCTGCTTTCACACTGACAAGCTGCGAAGATGTACCAATGCCATACGACATTACGTTCGAGAAAGACAACAAGACACCAGACCCTTCTGATATGGAGGCTAAAGGCACTGGTACGAAGGACGACCCTTTCAATATTGTAGCTGCACAGAACTATATTACCAAAGGAGAAGGGCTCGACAAGGAAGTCTATGTAAAGGGTATCGTCGTAAGTGTTCAGGAAATCAACACTCAATACGGCAATGCCACCTACTATATCTCTGACGATGGCACCACTACCAACCAATTCTACGTTTTCCGTGGAAAGGCTTTGGGCAATGTGAAGTTCACAGACAGCAATAAAATCAAGAAAGGCGACAAGGTTATTATTTGCGGTAAGCTGATGACACATACCAATGGCGTCAAGCAGCTTGGTCAAGGCAACTACATCTATTCGCTTAATGGTCAGGTGCAAGAAACCACTCCACCTACCAATACAGGTTTAAATGTAACGTTCGACAACAACATTGCCAACTTCACCATCGTGAATGTAAAGGCACTCCCCGAAGGTTTGACAAAGGTATGGTTCCACGATGCCAACTTCAAACAAATGAAGGCAACAGGCCGTGCCAACAATACCAACTATGAAACGCAAAGCCGTCTCGTCTCTCCTGCATTCAGCCTAAAGGGTATGAACGCAGCTACCCTGACTTTCAACAATGCCTTGAACTATTTGAAGTCAGCAGCTCTCAACGACGCTATCAAGGTACTCGTTTCTACCGACGGCAACAATTGGAAGCCTGTGGCTATCAACAATCCTCCTTCAGGCAAGAGTTGGGACTTCGTAGATTCTACTTGCGACCTGAAAGCGTATGCCGGTCAGGAAAAAGTATTCGTTGCATTCGAATACAACAGTACAAAAAAAATTACCACGACATGGGAAATTAAGAAAGTTACGGTAAAGTAAAAAACTATCCCAAATATTTGGCAAGGTGCAGAATTATTCGTAATTTTGCACCTTGTCAGTATATGGTAGCGAAATACCGCTTATACAACACGCTGCAAACAACGAAATTTTTATTAATAATAAAACATATAAAAGTAAAATGAAAAAAGGTATTCACCCAGACAACTATCGCCCCGTCGTATTCAAAGATATGTCCAACGGCGATATGTTCCTTTCAAGATCTACATGCAAATCTAACGATACTGTAGAGTTTGAAGGCGAAACTTACCCATTGGTTAAAGTCGAAATCTCAAGCACCTCTCACCCATTCTATACAGGTAAGAGCAAACTTGTGGACACTGCAGGTCGCGTAGACCGCTTCATGAACCGTTACGGTAAGTTGAAGAAGTAAAACGATATACCCACAACAGTATAAGGTGCGGTCAAACGTAGTTGCATATGCGTTTGCCCGCACTTTTTCTTTTCCAGCAATAGAAAATCAGAATCAACAGACAATAACCAAATCATCAAGACAAATGAAACCTACAAAACCTTTACCAGGTATCTTCTCTCTTCTTTTCGTTGCAGCTATTTTCCTCTCGGCTTGTAGCAGCAACAACAGCAATTCGCCCGACGATGACAACGGCAAAGCCATTGCCAACAATAAGAATTCCAATCTAAAAGAGGGCAACCAATATACACACCGCTTGGAGTTTCCAAAACTTAAAGGTGGCAAAAGTATCGTTGTTACACACATAGACCAAAGTACAGACGAAGTAAACTACAGCGTTGAATGGGACGGTGAAAAGAAATCGAACCGCTGGACTTGCTATCAGTTATACCAAAGCAACAGCAAATGGAACGTTGGCAGATGGTATGGCAACCCACAATATCCTTCCGACCCTTTGATTCCTGCTTCTATGGCATTCAGTTACGACCCCTATTGGAACACTGGCTACGACCACGGGCACCTTTGTCCTTCGGCAGACCGCAGAAATACAGACGAAGCACAAAAGCAAACCTTCTATATCAGCAATATGCAACCACAGCTTAGCGCATTCAACGGCAGTGCGAAAGGTGGCGGTATTTGGCTGACAATGGAAAACAAAATACGTGCTGCGTTCAATATAAACTCAAAAGACACAATGTTTATATGCCGTGGCGGTACCATCGACGAGTCGTCTAAAGTGAAAGCCTATCTACGCAATGGCTTCATCGTGCCAGGCTATTTCTTCTCGGCAGCACTGATGAAATACTATAATTATGCGCACAAGAAGTGGGAATACAAAGCCATCGGATTTTGGTTTAAACACGAAAACAACCAAGAAACATCGCTCAAACCTTATGTTGTAAACATAAAAGAACTTGAAGAACTCACCCATATAGACTTCTTCTGCAATCTCCCCGACGATATTGAAAAAAAGATTGAAAGTATTGACAAAGATATTGTTATAAAATTATGGAATATAAATAAATAGAATAAGATACATTCTATAAATTCAGCATTGAAGAATAATTAACGTGAGTTCGGAAAATTATAAGCACCTAATGTAAAGAGACAACCTTTTTCTTTTACAGATTTGTATTTTCATTTTTTTTCTTTAATTTTGTACCTACAATTAACGATAAGAAAATGACACGACAAGAAGATATTCAAAAAGCTGTGGAAGTAATGCGTAAAGGGGGGATTATAATTTATCCTACCGATACTGTATGGGGGATAGGTTGCGATGCAACAAATCCTGAAGCTGTGGCTAAGATATATAAAATAAAACATCGCGAAGATTCTAAGGCCTTAGTTTGTATTGTCGACTCTGATGCACGCTTGCAACGATATGTACGCAATGTTCCCGATGTGGCATGGCAACTTATTGATGCCGTGGTGAAGCCGACAACATTGATACTTGACGATGCTGTAAACCTTGCACCCAACCTTATAGGCGAAGACGGCTCTATCGGTATAAGAATAACCAACGAACCTTTCTCGAAAGAGTTGTGTTACCGTTTTCAGAAAGCAATAGTCAGCACATCGGCAAATATCAGTGGCAAACCTGCTGCACAGAACTATCGCGACATTTCAGAAGAAATATTGTCGGCTGTAGACTACGTTTGTACTTCTCGCCGACAAGAGCATAAGCCACACCAACCATCTACGATAATAAAGATTGGTGCGACAGGCGAAATAAACATAATAAGAAAATAAATCATCGTAGCAGCCTTGTATATACATATCTATATAGAGGAGCAGGCTTGAAAAATGGCAAACGAGAATAATAGCAATATAATAAGTCGAATTGACGAATGGCGTAAGACAAATATTTCCGACCGCCAGTTCGTATTGGTGCTTGCCTTTATTGTTGGCTTCTTGGCTGCCGTGGCAGCATACGTGCTTCATATTATTATTGGCGAAATAGAAAAACTCATTACGTCAGGATTTCGTATGACCACCATCAACTGGCTGTATCTTCTTTACCCAGTTATTGGTATTTGGCTAACCAGTTTGTTTGTTAAGTATGTTGTCCGCGACCAGATTTCGCATGGAATTACGCGTGTACTGTATGCAATTTCCACAAAACGTTCTAAACTGAGGGCGCACAATACGTGGACTTCCATTGTAGCATCGGCAATTACAATTGGTTTTGGTGGATCGGTAGGAGCAGAGGCTCCTATTGTACTGACGGGTTCTGCCATTGGCAGCAACCTCGGCAGGATTTTCAATATGGACCGTCGAACGCTGATGCTATTGGTTGGTTGTGGTGCTACAGCTGCTGTTTCGGGTATTTTCAAAGCACCGATAGCAGGGCTGGTGTTCACTTTGGAAATACTGATGGTAGACCTTACTATGGCATCTCTGTTGCCTATCTTGATAGCTTCGGTTACAGCCACTTGTTTTTCATACTTCTTTACAGGTGGCGAGCCAATGTATAACTTCAAGATGGACTATCTTTGGAGTCTTAGCAAAGTGCCGCCAACCATACTTTTAGGTATAGGCTGCGGTTTCCTCTCGCTTTACTTTATGCGTGTTATGTCGTGGTGTGAAGACAGATATGCAAGTCTTTCCAATCGTCCTTACCTTAAACTGTTAGCAGGTGGTTTGGTTTTGTCATCGCTTATTTTTCTGTTTCCTTCCCTTTATGGCGAAGGTTATAGCAGTTTGCGCCTTTTTATAGAAGGGAATGGCGAAGCCGATTGGAATCAAGTGCTGCGAGGTTCGATGTTCGCAGGGCAAACTAAATTCTTAATATTATATGTAGGATTGGTTGCATTGACAAAGGTTTTTGCCACCAGTGCGACCAATGGAGCAGGTGGTTGTGGTGGAACGTTTGCACCATCGTTGTTTATTGGTGGCTTTGGCGGCTTCTTTTTTGCACGACTTTGGAATGTTCAGCAGATAGGCGAGTATATTCCTGAAAAGAATTTTACACTTTATGGTATGGCAGCAGTTATGGCAGCAGTTATGCATGCGCCATTGACGGGAGTATTCTTAATAGCCGAGCTTACAGGAGGTTATCATCTTTTCATTCCACTAATCATTGTAACCATCAGTTCGTATCTGACCATCAATATTTTTGAGCAGCACAGTATTTATGCCGTTCGCTTGGCTCGACAAGGAAAACTCTTAACGCACCACACCGATAAAGCTGTAATGACAATGATGAACATGCAGAATATTATCGACCGCGACTATACTTCGGTAGAACCAAAAATGGAAATGGGAAAACTTGTACATGCCATCAGTTCAAGCCGCAACAACTATATTCCGGTTCTTAATGATGGTGGAATACTGTTAGGGGAAATTGATATTACCAAACTCAGACATATTATTTTCCGCACTGAACTGTACCATCGTTTTTTGGTGGAGCAGCTTATGACACCGCCGCCGGCAACAATAGGTGTGAACGACCCTATGGCAAGTGTTATGAAAGTGTTTGAAAAGACAGGAGCGCAGGTATTGCCTGTAACCGAACTTGACGGCAGGCTTGTTGGCTATATTTCGCGTGCACGACTGTATAACCTGTATCGACAGCTGGTAGCCGACTTCAGTGAGGAATAGTTTGCAAGTTTATTTCTATAATTTTAAATGAGCAGTATGGACAAGAAAGATATGAGAATCGTTTTTATGGGTACACCAGAATTTGCCGTAGAGTCGTTGAAGGCTTTGGTAGAAGGCGGTTATAATGTTGTGGGAGTAGTAACACAACCCGATAAACCCGTAGGACGACATCAGGAAACACTCCAACCACCTGCTGTAAAGGTATATGCCGAATCGGTAGGATTACCAGTATTGCAACCTATTAAGATGAAAGACGCTGAGTTTTTAGAGCAGTTGCGTGCTTTGAATGCTGATTTGCAAGTGGTCGTAGCTTTTCGTATGCTTCCCGAAGTGGTATGGTCAATGCCACGTTTTGGTACATTTAATGTTCATGCAGCCTTATTGCCTCAATATCGTGGTGCAGCACCTATAAACTGGGCAGTGATAAATGGTGAAACCGAAACAGGGGTAACAACTTTCTTCCTCGATAAAGATATTGACACAGGGCGAATTATAAAGCGAAAGTATTTTCCTATTCCAGACAGCGCAAATGTAGAATATGTTTACGATGGACTGATGCGGTTAGGAGCAGAGTTGGCCATTGAAACGATAGACCTTCTGTGTGAAAAGGTTGCAGATGATTTTGATGCAGATAAAATCCTATCAGTGATGAACGAAATAACCGAAGCACAAGATGAATCATCAGACTTGCGCCATGCACCGAAAATATTTAAAGAAACTTGCGAAATAAATTGGCATCAGGAAGCAATTACAATTTATAATTTCGTTCGTGGACTTTCTCCTTATCCTGGAGCGTGGTCAAAGATGGTTTCATTAGACGATGCGGCTGCTCCAGCCACTAAAATGGTCTTGAAAATATTTGAAGTTGCTAAAACAGAGAAAGCTGTAATAGCTGAGCCGGGCACGTTTACAGTAGAAAATAAAAAAGTATATGTAAATACAAATGATTTTCTATTGGAATTGAAAGAATTGCAACTTTCAGGCAAAAAACGTATGGATAGTCGCTCTTTCTTGAATGGCTTTAAACAGGTGGAAGAGTATAGATTAGAGAAAGAATAATTAAATGTGTTTTAATTGTAATTTTAATGTGAGTTCGATGAATTTATGGGTCGTTTCATCTTGCCTGAAACCGCTTTTGTACTCCATAAGTGAGTAACGTCTATACCCCACTCTCATGGGGTACAGACATTGCCTTGTTTACAAACAATTGCAATCCGTCGAACTCACGTTATTTTTATAAAAGTATGTATTAATAAGAATTTTTTCGTAATTTTGCATTATTATAAACTATAACAAAATAATTATTTGACAGATTAGTAAGGTATGAAAATTATAGATAAGATCTTCGAGTGGTATTTTACAAAGAATGCTCTGCCGTATTGGGTAATATTGGCAATCGATATTTTTATTTGCTATGTGTCTGGAATACTTGTGTTTTGGTTCTACTACCATGGAGCTGTGGACTTTTCTAATTTGTCTATACTTACGAAGACTATATTTGCTTATATGGTTTTCGCACTTGTGGGTTTTCGAGTTTTCAAGACTTATTCAGGTATAATACGTTATTCTTCTTTTGTAGACTTACAGCGTGTTGGCCTTGCCATGCTTTTATCGCTGTTCATAGCAGAAGTAATGCACTATGTAATGTATTCTTGGGACATTAAATTTGTGCGTTTTCAAGGTCGGCAAATTGCTGTCATGTATCTTGTCGCGACTATCGGAATGGTTGTTTTTCGTATTTTAGTGAAGGCTATCTATGATGCATATTTAAGTCCAAACAGAAAAATTGAAACACTAATCTACGGTGTCAAGGAGGGTGGAATAGGGATAGCAAACAATATTTGTAACGATAGGAATACAAAATTCCTGCTGAAAGGCTTTATATCCCACGACGATTTATATTTCGGAAAAACGTTGCTGGGTGAAAAGATATATACGATAAATAAGCAACTGGAAGAAGTTATAAAGGAAAAAAACATAAAGGCAGTACTTGTCTCGCCTATTCAGGTTGATAAGTTCCGAGCTGATACAAGATTGCAAGACATGCTTATTAATGCCAATGTCAAGATATATCTGACCGAACATACAAAAGAATGGACGGGTGAAAACGATTTGGAGCACGTACAGTTCAAGGAAATAAATATTGAAGACCTATTGCCACGCGATGAAATAGTTGTAGATATGGACGCTATTGGTAACCTGCTGAATGGTAAGTGCATTATGATTACAGGCTCGGCAGGTTCCATTGGCTCGGAGATAGTACGACAGATTTCTATTTATAAACCAGAAAAACTGATTCTTATTGACCAGGCAGAAACACCACAACACGATATCAGATTAATGATGCGCTTTGATTATCCTAACATTAAGGTTGAAACCATTGTTGCGAACATAACCAATCTTGACAGAATGGAAAGCATTTTTAAACAGTATAAGCCCGAATACGTATTCCATGCAGCCGCTTATAAGCATGTTCCGATGATGGAAAATAATCCTTCGGAAAGTATCCAGAACAATGTCTGGGGAACGAAAGTCATTGCAGATTTAAGCGTAAAGTATGGCGTGAAGAAGTTCGTAATGGTTTCTACCGACAAGGCCGTAAACCCAACAAACGTCATGGGCTGTTCGAAGCGTATTTGCGAAATATATTGTCAGAGCTTAAATAAAAAAATAAATCAGGATAGCAACAAAGAAAAGTCTACACAGTTTGTTATCACTCGTTTTGGCAATGTCTTAGGTTCAAATGGGTCAGTTATCCCATTATTCGAGAAACAAATAAAAAGTGGTGGCCCTGTAACAGTGACCGATCCTAATATTATTCGTTTCTTTATGCTAATTCCAGAAGCATGTAAATTAGTGCTTGAGGCAGGAACACATGGGAAAGGTGGAGAAATATTTGTGTTTGATATGGGCAAACCTGTCAGAATAGCAGATTTAGCAAAACGAATGATAAAACTTTCTGGTGCAGAAAATGTTAAGATTGAATATACAGGTTTGCGTGCTGGTGAAAAGCTTTATGAGGAAGTATTAAGTACAACAGAGAACACACAACCTAGCTTCCACGAGAAAATCCGTATTGCAAAAGTCTGCGAATACGATTATAACGAGGTTTCTAAACAAATAGAAAATCTTATTGCACTAAGTCATACGTACAATGATATGGCGATAGTAGGGAAAATGAAAGAGATTGTGCCTGAATACATAAGCAACAATAGTAAATATTCTGTTTTGGATAAGACCAATTAATGGAGATAAATCTTCTCTAAAATTATAATAACGAATTAAAAAATTGTAATTATAAGACTTAAAATTGTAATTACAAAATAAAAATTTATAATTACAATTTTATGGAATCTCATTTTATGACAGGAAGAGCCCAATATATTAGCTCTCTATCACATTTCCGTTCTACAAATTTCCCCTTGCATTTTCTGAAAACAAAATCTCTATCTATCTGATCTATTAATGATTATACAAGTCCTAATCGGATAATTTCTTCCATATCCATAACACAGATATAGAACCAAGTACGCAAAATATGAAATTTGTGAGATAACCCTTACCAAATAAATCAATATCTAATAGGTTGCTAATGAAAGCACCTGCATAACTACCAACTATTCCGATAAAAAGATTCATGCAACAACCTTTTCCTTCACCACTCATTATACGATTTGCAATGTAGCCAATAAGAATTCCCGTTAATATTGGCCACGTTGTAAAATCGGCTATATGCTCAAACATAAGAATATAAACTTAAATGTCGTTTCGAGTTTTCATCTGCTTATTTCAATTCTTTCCCTACACTATTTTCTATTCTGAGATACTTTAAACTGACTGGATCGAAAGTGATAAGATTCATCTTCTCCACATCAGGCTTGCCATTATCATCGTATGTACCAATAATTAACACTGGCTGTGGAAGAAAGCACGCTTTTTTGCTAAAACTTTTCATATCTTTCCTATTAATCTTTATGTTAGTCAATTATCCCTATTATAATAAACTATGATGCAGTACCACCATCATGATTGAGCTTCTATTTGCATTCCCCTATATTCATTTCTTAGTAACTCTTATATTTATTCGTATATAAGGGTCATGCTGACTTTCCATCGCAAAATTAGATAATTTAAAATATATTTCCAAACTTATCTGTATTTTTTCGAGTTAAATATTTTTCCATCTATATTCGGCAATAGAAACTATCTGCAAATTAGCATAAAAAAGAAATGCCCAACGCTTCGCAGCGACGGGCACTCAACCTCAATAGGTATTAGTCATTTAAGGTAAAAAGATTGTATTCAGGATAACGTGTGCAAAGATATATTAAATTCTATTACCATCCAAATTTTTCTTTAATTATTTTTCAAAAATATACAATATTAGCATAAAAGCACTTCAAGACGATTAAAAACAAGTCCTTAATACCAAACGATACTACAAGAGATATAGATTATTAGTAAGGAAAACATATTTATAGAAAGAAAAAAATAACTACCTTTGCAGAAGAAAAATTATAGCTTATGGACACAATAGAAAGTAACACCAATGAAGAGAAACGTAGTTTGAGTTTTGTAGAACAAATAGTTGAAGAAGATATTGCCGAAGGAAAGAATGGCGGACGCATCCAAACTCGTTTTCCACCAGAACCAAATGGATACTTGCATATAGGACATGCGAAAGCTATTTGCATGGACTTTGGTGTGGCAGAGAAATATAATGGTGTTTGTAATCTACGCTTTGATGATACAAACCCATCAAAAGAAAACAACGAATATGTCGAGAATATTCTCAACGATATTAGCTGGTTAGGTTTTAAATGGGGGAACATTTACTACGCAAGCGACTATTTCGAAAGACTTTGGGATTTCGCTATATGGCTAATTAAGAAAGGACTGGCATACGTTGATGAACAGAGCTCGGAAGAAATAGCTGCACAAAAAGGAACACCAACCGAACCAGGTATACTATCGCCATACAGAGATCGCCCTATAGAAGAGAGCCTCGCTCTTTTTGAAAAGATGAATACGCCCGAAGTAGCTGAAGGAAGTATGGTGCTGCGTGCAAAATTGGATATGGAAAACCCCAATATGCACTTCCGCGACCCTATCATATACCGTATTATACATACACCACACCACCGTACAGGTACAAAATGGAACTGTTATCCTATGTACGATTTTGCACACGGACAGAGCGATTACTTTGAAGGAGTTACGCATTCTATCTGTACATTGGAGTTTGTTCCTCACCGTCCACTCTACGATAAATTTATAGATCTGCTGAAAGAATCAGACAACACTGCCGACGTGCTGAACGATAACCGCCCACGACAGATTGAGTTCAACCGTCTGAACCTAACCTACACCGTGATGTCGAAACGAAAACTACATACACTTGTAGATGAAAAACTTGTAAATGGTTGGGACGATCCTCGTATGCCTACACTCTGTGGCATGCGCCGTCGTGGCTATTCACCGGAATCTATCCGCGCTTTTATCGACTCTATCGGCTACACGAAGTTCGATGCTCTGAACGATATGGCATTGCTCGAAGCTGCCGTACGCAACGATTTGAACAAGAAAGCAACACGAGTCAGCGCCGTGCTCGACCCTGTGAAGTTGGTGATAACCAACTACCCTGAAGGTCAGACCGAGGAAATGGAAAGCATCAATAACCCCGAAAACGAGGTGGAAGGCGTACACACGATTACCTTCTCCAAGCATTTGTGGATAGAACGTGCCGACTTCATGGAGGACGCACCGAAGAAGTTCTTCCGCATGACACCAGGCAAAGAAGTGCGTCTGAAGAGTGCATACATTGTCAAATGTACAGACTGCACAAAGGACGAGCAGGGAAACATCGTGGAAATACAGGCAGAATACGACCCAACAAGCAAGAGCGGAATGGAAGGGGCTAACCGTAAAGTGAAAGGAACGCTGCACTGGGTGAGTGCAGAACACTGCCTAAAGGCGGAAGTTCGCGAATACGACAGACTTTTCAACGTAGAAAATCCATCTGCCGAAGAATGTGATTTTAGAGAACTCCTGAATCCAGATAGTTTTAAAATCCACAATAATTGCTATGTTGAGAAATTTCTTTTGGAAAAGAAACCAGGTGATTATTTGCAATTCCAACGTACAGGATATTTTATGCTTGACCCTGATTCTACTTCTGAAAAACTTATTTTCAATAAAACAGTGGGACTGAAAGATGCATGGGCAAAAGCTCAGAAAAAAGGATAAATAGTATTGGACGAATATTTTAAAAGCAATAGATTCAAGCATATTCTTCATGAATACGAAGAACTATGTAAAGAGAATGCCGAAAGTTTCCTCGACTCAGAGGAACTTGCTGATATTGCTGAATATTACCATATAATAGGTAAGGAAGAAGAAGCAAAGGCAGCAGCAACATATGCGGTAAATATTTTTCCGGGTGCTACTGCCCCTCTTTGCTTTCTGGCACGCACTGCACTGTTTGTAGACAAAGACCCTGTAAAGGCTGAACTGCTGGCAGAGGAAATTATAGACAAGACGGATTTGGACTATTATTACCTGATTGCAGAGATAATGATGGTGCTGAACAAATATGAAGAAGCCAACAAGTATCTTTCGGAACACTTCGACGATATTGCAGCAGACGAACAACAGGACTATATTTTCGATGTTGCTTCGCTCCTTTGCGACTACGGTTTAGCAGAACTTGCGCAAAAATGGCTAAACCAATATAAAGATACAGAAACGAAAGACTACAAGGAACTAAAGGCAAAGATACTTTTATGGTTGGGGAAAAGCAACGAAAGCGAAGATATGTTGAACGAACTTATCGACAGCAATCCCTACTCTACTACTTATTGGAACGAATTGGCAGAGTGCCATTTCCTTCGTGGCGAATACAACAAATCTATCACAGCGAGCGAATATTCCTTGGCTATCAATCCCGAAGACGAAGACGCACTCTCAAACAAAGCCAATGCTTTATACAGCATCGGCAACAACGATGAAGCAATAAACTATTACAAACGCTTTCAGAAAGTTATTGCCGAAGCAAGAAAAAACTCCGTAAATATCACGATTGCAGATGTTTATTTAAGCCAAAAGAAGGTAGACAAGGCATTTAAATACTTCAAAAAAGCAATTGAGAACTCAGAAGCAAAGGAGGAAACATACATACAAATGGCTATTTCGCTGATGGCTAACGGCTATATGAGCGATGCCTACAGGCTGTTTTCTGCTAATTTACAAAGAGTTTCGGAAGTCTGGGACATAGGCTATGCGTACTATGCCCGATGCTGCTACGAACTTGGATTGATGGACGAATATGACAGAATTTTGGGCATTGCCATCAAGAAAAACTTGGTAGAAACAAAAAATTTACTGGCTGATTTATATCCTGAAGACAGCAAGCCAGAGACATATCCACTGCTTACTCCTACACCGAGAAAGGGAAAAGCAGACAACAACACGCTACCATTTTAAGAATAGAATAACACAAAACATTAGATATTATGGCTACAAACAGTAAATACATGGAAGAAATTGCCAATCAGCAACTGCTTACCGATGCTGAAGAACGCGAACTTGCAGCCAAGATTAAGATTGGAGATGCAAAGGCTTTGGAGAAACTAACGAAGGCTAACCTGAAGTTTGTTGTATCGTTGGCACACCAATACAGAAACCGTGGGCTTGGCGAAGACGACCTGATAAGCGAAGGGAACATTGGTATGATGCACGCAGCACAGAAGTTCGACGGCACAAAAGGTACACGATTCGTCAAGTTTGCTGCTACCTACATACGCAAGGCAATGGAAGAAGCCATAAGAGAACAGCTCGATACCTATAAAGTACAGAATGCTGGAGAGGATAAACAACGCACTCGCAAAGCCCACACGCTATCTATCGACCAGCCCGTACCTGTTGGCAGCAACGGCAACTTCACCTTGCAAAGTGTCTTGGAAAACAAGAACTCGCCACAAGCTGACGAGCATTTAACACGCCAGATTATTGCTGCTGAAATTGCAAAAGGTATGGACGCACTTGACGAAAGGCAGCAGAAGGTCATCACGCTTATCTACGGACTGCAGAATGGCGAACGTTATACTATGGAAGAGATAGCCAAAGAAATGGGAATAAAGCGTGAACGTGTGCGCCAAATACGAAACAAGGCGTTGCGCAAACTACAAAAACGATTGAAATAAAGGTATCGTTCGGAAAGCCTTAGTAGCGGAAAACGATTGTGCGAAACCAATCGCGCAGTATGCCGCCATACTGATTTTGACTGTCGGCACACAAGATTAGAACTTGCGAACCATCGTTCAGCTTAGGTCCAAGGCACATTCCTTCGTAGTTGGCGAAGTCTTGATGAAACAAGGTTAATGATGTTTTCCATTCCGCAAGTAAGTGTTTCACCATGTAAGGACTTGCGTCCGTGAGCGGTTTGTCGTTGTCTATTTGCTGCGAAGTGTTGGTATCGACACTATAAAGTTTGTTTTTAACAAACGAACCGAACTTTTTTGGCGCAACATAAAGTTCTCTTTCCAAAACAAGAAGTATGCCATTGTCTAATGCAGCCATATCGGCTACCCCCATAGCATAGTTTTGCGCAGGTTTATTTACGGTGCCTTTGTCCATCTTGTAAGCATATTGCGCTATGGGTTGCAGGTTTTCATCAAAGGCTTGAAGACGCAAACGGTTTTCCAACAATTGCATAGGTGCTGCCTGTTTCCCATCGGTTTCCAATGTAGATTCGGTAGTAGTCCAAAACAAATGTGTAGCAGCATTGTAGGTTAAGGACTCTAAACCATAGACATTTGAAGCAGAGCGAAGGTTGGACGGTACAAGCAATTGCTTGCCAGTAAGTTTGCCAAACAAGCTGTATTCGCAAATACTATTATCAGCTTCACGCGCTATGAATATGCTGTGTCTATCTGAATGGAAGGCAATACCTTCTTCATCGGCATTTGGTGCAGACGAACCAAAGAAACCATTAGACGTCACTCGCTTAATATCACCGGTGTTTAAGTCTATATCCAATGTAAAAATATAAAAGCCACTGTGCTCTGTTTTATCGGAAACAACTGCATAACGGTTGCCCCCTAACCACGTTATTCCACTATAATTGCCTTTCGGAACCGTTTCCTTAAAATGGTGCTGTTCATTCAAAGCTACCAGTTTAGGATAGTTTTGCGCAAGAGTTGATAGGGAAATAAGCGCAAAGAATAAAGTGAGAAACAATTTCATTGAATTTCTATTTAATTTCTTAAGCAAGCAGTGTATAACTATAATACATTGTTCTACGAGTGAAAAGAAGGTAAGAAAGGTGTAAATATTTTTCAAAAGCATAATTATTGCTTAACCACCTAACTATCAACGCATTACAAAACCTATTGTTTTGCGTTTCAAAAGCGGCTGTTTTGCACGGTAAAAGCGTAGGTTTTGCAACGCAAAAGAGCCACTTTCGCAATGCCAAAGCGCAGTTTTCACTTTTTAACAGAATTATCTTTACAAGATTAAACCAAAAAGCTCTCACTATTTCAGTTAGGGCCTTGCTAAGAAATACCTGCAAGGTTTGCCTGCTCAACCTGCTTTCTTGTGCCGAACTTACGTTAATAATAGGTGGTTCCCATTAAGAAACGAAAACCACCTAATATCTTTTTATCGTCTGTTTTCTGTCTATTCGGGCATCTGTGCCTTTAGATACAGCTTCTTAACGAACTTCATATCGTGTTCAACCATTATCTTAACCAACTGTTCAAAGGTAGTTTTGCGAGGGTTCCAACCCAACTTCGTCTTTGCTTTTGTAGGGTCGCCAAGCAGTTGTTCTACTTCAGCAGGACGGAAATACTTGGGATCCACCTCTACAAGAGCCTTTCCCGTAGCCTTGTTGTAACCCTTTTCCTCAATGCCTTCGCCCTTCCATTCAAGTTCTATACCAACTTCCTTAAACGCAGCCGTACAGAAAGCACGCACCGTGTACATCTCTCCGGTAGCGATAACGAAGTCGTCTGGTTCGTCTTGCTGCAGGATTAGCCACATACATTCAACATAATCCTTAGCGTATCCCCAGTCGCGTTGCGCACCAAGATTACCAAGATAAAGCTTATCCTGCATACCTTGAGCAATGCGAGAAGCTGCTAAGGTTATTTTACGAGTAACGAAGTTCTCGCCACGGCGTTCACTTTCGTGATTGAAGAGAATACCGTTGCAGCAGTACATTCCGTACGATTCGCGATAGTTTTTCATTATCCAGTAGCCATAGAGCTTTGCAACAGCGTATGGAGAACGTGGATAGAAAGGTGTTGTTTCCTTCTGTGGCACTTCCTGTACTTTACCAAACAGTTCTGAAGTTGATGCTTGATAAATCTTACAAACCTTCTCCAAGCCACAGATACGTACGGCTTCCAAGAGTCGGAGTACACCTACCGCATCGGTATCAGCTGTATATTCGGGTACATCAAAGCTGACTTTAACGTGGCTTTGTGCTGCAAGGTTGTAGATTTCGGTAGGCTTTACTTCACCAATGATACGGATTAAAGAAGACGAATCGGTCATATCTGCCCAATGCAGATTAATCAAACGTTCTTTCTTCATGTCGCGAACCCATTCGTCTAAATACAAATGCTCAATGCGTCCCGTATTAAAAGAAGAACTACGGCGCAACAGTCCGTGTACTTCATAACCCTTTTCAATCAGAAATTCAGCCAGGTAGCTTCCGTCCTGACCCGTAATCCCTGTTATTAATGCTATATTCCTTTTCATCTGTTCTTCTTCCCTAATTTTACAAATAAGTAACTTAAAAACTTAATCTTGTATCAGTTGTTCTCTGAAAACTGCTTTATTCTTTGTTCTTCAGAAAGTCTGCAAATAAGCAACATTCCATCTTTTTCGGTTACAATATAACCATCAAGACCTTGAACTACTACTTTCTTTGCATCAGTAGCATGCACAATACAGTTTTTACTATCGTACATTTGTATGTTCGTTCCTATAACAGCATTACCATAGAGGTCGTGTTGTGTTTGTAGATATAATGCTCCCCATGTGCCAAGATCGCTCCAACCGAAATCAGCTGGGCACACAAATATTTCTTCAGCTTTCTCCATTATGGCATAGTCTACTGATATACTTTCACACTCGGGGTAAACCTTATCTATGTACAGTTGTTCTTCTGGAGTGCCTAATACTTCAGAGAGTTGTGTGAAAATACGCGCAATACCAGGTTGATATATTCGAAATGCATTTACAATTGTAGATACATTCCAAATGAAAATTCCGGCATTCCAAAAGAAATTATTCATACTGATATACTTTTTCGCAGTTTCAATATCAGGTTTCTCTTTAAACTGATCAACACGGAATATTTCTTTATTGCGTACTGAAGGCACAGTCAGGTCAGCTTGTATATATCCATATCCTGTCTCTGGTCGGGAAGGTTTCATTCCAAGTGTAACAATTGCATCGCTCTCCGAAGTAAACTTCAGGCAATTTGTTACAACTCGGCGGAACTCTTCCTGATTGGTAACGATATGGTCGCTTGGAGTTACGATGATATTTGCTTTTGGATCGGATTTCTTTATACGCCAACTAACGTATGCAATGCAAGGTGCCGTATTTCTTCTACAAGGTTCGCTTAGAATGTTGCTGACTGGAATTTCAGGTAATTGTTCGTGAACCAATTCGCAATATCTCGCATTTGTTACTACCCAGACATTCTCTGGCTTCGTAATACCTTTCAATCTATCGTAAGTAAGTTGCATTAATGACCTGCCAACACCCAGTACATCGATAAATTGCTTTGGTTTGTCTACTGTACTCATAGGCCAGAAACGACTTCCAACTCCTCCTGCCATTATAACAAGATGATTGTTTGTATGTATCATAACTTTTTTAGGCTTAGCTTATTTATAAATAGAACAAGTGCAAATATACAAATAAATATTTGAAAAGACAAGTTTTGTATTTATCTTTCTACCTTACTCGAACAAATTCAAACTTAGGTCTGCTTGAGGGCTAACCTCCTTTGTTTCATTCTGTTCGTTCAAGAACTTTAACCTCAATTGTTTAACTTGTTGGTTTTCAGTATTAATGCAATAAACACCCTTTTTTACTTTTCCCAACATAGAATCTGTGCGCCTGCTCATCTTTACAAGGCATTGCTGCACTTCCTGATGCACTTCTTCAACATCTAAAGCCAGAAAGAACGAATTGTGTGTATTGAATATATGGCGCGAAATCTTACCAACTGACAATCCTTTCTCGCCAGCTTCTATCAACAACAGCAATATATCTTTCTCGTATCGCATAAAAAAAGGAGTCTATACCATAAATACAGACTCCCCCACTTAATTTCGTTTTCCTTATTAAGCCAAGACTATTTTATCGTCTTCGCTATTTATTTTTCCTTCCTTTAGAAGCCAACCTATACCCAGATAAGTTTCTTCAACGGTGATTTTTGCAGCCTTTGCAATTTCAGAAACAGTAAGTCCTTTGTTCTCCGCTGCAAGTGTATTGTACACATCGCCAGCTTTAAAACCTACATTTTCTGAGCTCAAGTCTACCTTTACCGTAGCTTTCTTTGCACAGGTTTTCTTTGTTGTTGTCCGTTTGGTTGCCGCTTTAGCAACTTCTTTCTTTTCTACCATAATTATTCATCACTTATTTAAATACTATTGAAGTAGATAATAACAAACTGCTATTACTTGCTGCAAATATACGTTAAATATCTCAATGAAACTAATTTATTGATAAAAAACTAACAACTTCAAAGCTACAACGACACAAGAGTTGAATTTTATTGATTTACATCAACACATATTACTCTTTCAAGTCTAACTTTATCTGCAATTCATCGAGCTGTTTCGGTGCAATAACCGATGGTGCATCAAGCATGACATCGCGTCCGCTATTGTTCTTCGGGAACGCTATTACATCGCGGATTGTATCGAGTCCTGCCATAATACTTACGTATCGGTCGAGTCCGAACGCAATACCTGCGTGAGGAGGAGCACCATAGCGGAAAGCATTCATCAAGAAACCGAACTGCTCTTCTGCCTGTTGCTTCGTAAATCCAAGCACTTCAAACATTCTTTCCTGCAATTCTGTATCGTGAATACGAATAGAACCGCCACCGACTTCGATGCCATTGCATACAAAGTCGTAAGCCAACGCCCTTACTTGCTCTGGGTGTTCGTCGAGCAAATGCAAGTCGTCTGGGTTTGGCATAGTGAATGGGTGGTGGGTAGCCATAAGGCGTTGTTCCTCGTCGCTCCACTCAAAGAGTGGGAAATCTACAATCCACAAGCACTTGAAAACATTCTTATCACGCAATCCTAAACGGCTTCCCATCTCTAAACGAAGTGAGCACAGCTGAACTCTTGTTTTATTGGCATTGTCGCCTGAAAGTATCAAAACAAGGTCGCCATTGTTTGCTCCCGTTGTTTCCTTCACCTTTTGCAACTGCTCTTGTGTAAAGAACTTATCGACAGAACTCTTCGCCTCACTGTTCTCGTCGTACTTGATGTAAACCAAACCCTTTGCGCCTACTTGCGGACGCTTCACGAAATCGGTAAGTTCGTTCAGCTGCTTGCGGCTATAATCAGCGCAATTGGGCACCACGATACCTCCAATATAGTTCGCTTCGTTGAATACAGAGAAGTCGCTCGTACCCTTCAGATCGTCCATAAGTTCTACAAACTCCATTCCGAAACGCACATCAGGCTTATCAGACCCATAACGCTTCATTGCATCGTGCCACGTCATCTGTTCCAATTTAGCAGGAAGTTCCACTCCTCTAATCTCCTTGAACAGATAGCGAGCCATATCTTCAAACACCTGAAGCACGTCTTCTTGGTCTACATACGACATTTCGCAGTCTATTTGGGTAAACTCTGGCTGACGGTCGGCACGCAAGTCTTCGTCACGGAAACACTTTGCAATCTGGAAATAGCGGTCGAAACCAGCTATCATCAACAGCTGTTTCAGTGTCTGCGGACTTTGCGGAAGTGCGTAAAACTGCCCTGGATTCATACGAGAAGGCACCACAAAGTCGCGTGCACCCTCCGGAGTAGAACCTATCAATATAGGTGTTTCCACTTCAATAAAGTTTAATTTATCGAGGAAGTTACGGATAAGGATAGTCATTCTGTGGCGCAACTCCAAGTTGCTGCGCACCGCAGGGCGTCGCAAATCCAAGTATCTATATTTCATTCGGAGGTCGTCGCCACCGTCAGTATTGTCTTCTATTGTAAATGGAGGAGTGAGCGAGCTGCTCAGCACCGTCAGTTCCTTAGCGATAATCTCTATATCGCCTGTTGCTATCTTGTTATTCTTACTTTGACGCTCGCTTACAATACCTTTCACGCGAATACAATATTCGCGTCCCAATTTGTTAGCTTCATCGCAAAGACCGGCATCTTCGGCTTCGTTAAATACAAGCTGTGTAATACCATAACGGTCGCGTAAGTCCACGAAGGTCATACCTCCCATTTTGCGTGAGCGCTGAACCCAACCCGCAAGCACCACTTCCTTACCAGCATCTGTCAGGCGAAGTTCACCACAAGTCTTAGTCCGATACATATTTTCTTTCTTTTTTATTGTTTATTTTTGCAAAGATACAAACTTTTACTGAAAGCAGACTAAACGGCAAGAGGAAAATTTCTGCCTTTTTATTTGCCCCATATTCGTTTTGTTTTATAATGTTCTACAGCTTATCTTAAATTGCGCCCGTGGCAATTCTTGAATTTCTTTCCGCTACCACAAGGACACGGGTCGTTTGGGCGTGGCATCTTCTCTGCCGTATAGGGAGTACGACGCTGCTGTTGTGCTGTCTCACGAGTGTCTTGGCGAGCTGCAGCCTGCTGATTTTGGTCAATCAAATCGTCCTTCTTCTCGTCGTAACGCTGGCTTCGCTGTTCCGGAGCAGCCTCCTGAATTTCATCGGCAGGCTGCATTTCAGGAATTTGTCCACGCATCAGAACGCTTGCTGTGCGGTTGTTCATATCGTTAATCATATTGTCCCAAAGCTTCACACTCTCAAGTTTGAAAATGAGCAATGGGTCTTTCTGCTCGTATGAAGCATTCTGCACGGAGTGGCGCAGTTCGTCAAGCTGACGCAAGTTCTCCTTCCAGTCGTCGTCGATGAGATGCAGGAGAATGACTTTCTCGAACTGGCGAACCACCGATTTAGCTTCCGTGTCGTAGGCTTCCTTCAAGTTACAAGGGATATTGTAGACACGCTTGCCGTCGGTAATTGGCACCATAATGCGCTCGTACATAGCACCTTGGTTCTCGTAAACCTGCTTAATGATAGGCCATGCCACGGTTTGAATGCGTTCTGTCTTGCGTTCGAAGTTCTCGATGGCAGCCTGAAAAGCACGTTCTTCCAGTTCTTCCTTGCCTGTATTCTCAAATTCGGCTTCGGTGAATGGACATTCCATTGCCAATACTTTGAGGAATTCTTCCTTGCAACCTTCGTAGTCGTTGTTCTCAACGATGCTTACACAGCGGTCCCAGATAATGTTTGAAATATCCATACCAATGCGTTCGCCCATCAAGGCGTGGCGACGTTTCTCGTAAATTACGGTACGTTGCTTGTTCATAACGTCGTCGTATTCCAGCAAACGCTTACGAATACCGAAGTTGTTCTCCTCCACCTTCTTCTGCGCACGCTCGATACTGTTCGAAATCATTGAGCTTTCGATACGTTCGCCTTCCTCGAAACCGAGTCTGTCCATAACCTTTGCGATACGTTCGGAACCGAAAAGACGCATCAGCTTGTCTTCCAACGAAACGTAGAAAACAGAGGAACCAGGGTCGCCCTGACGTCCTGCACGACCACGCAACTGGCGGTCTACACGGCGGCTTTCGTGGCGTTCGGTACCAATAATTGCCAAACCGCCGGCATCTTTCACTTCCTGCGTGAGCTTGATGTCGGTACCACGACCCGCCATATTGGTAGCAATGGTAACGGCACCGAGCCCATTGGTAGAGCGTCCGGCTTCGGCAACAATCTGCGCTTCCTTCAAATGCTGCTTGGCATTCAGCACCTGGTGCGGAATTTTGCGCATGCTGAGCATCTTGCTGAGCAACTCACTGATTTCCACAGAGGTTGTACCGACCAAGCAAGGGCGTCCGCTGTTGCGCATTTCCTCTATCTCATCGATTACGGCAGCATACTTTTCACGAGCCGTTTTATAGACACGGTCTTCCATATCCTTACGTTGGATAGGACGGTTGGTAGGGATTTCGACAACATCGAGCTTGTAGATGTCCCAAAATTCGCCTGCCTCGGTAGAAGCAGTACCCGTCATACCCGCCAACTTGTGGTACATACGGAAGTAGTTCTGCAATGTAATAGTGGCAAAAGTCTGTGTAGCAGCTTCCACCTTTACGTGTTCCTTGGCTTCCACAGCTTGGTGTAATCCATCGCTCCAGCGACGACCTTCCATTATACGACCCGTTTGTTCGTCTACGATTTTCACTTCGCCATCGATTACAACGTATTCATCGTCCTTATTGAACATGGTATAAGCCTTAAGCAACTGCTGCAACGTATGGACACGTTCGCTCTGAACACCATAGTTATTCATCAGGTTATCTTTCCTGTCAAGATAAGTTTGCTCATCTATAGCCTTATCTTCTTTCTCTTTTTCGAGTTGCGAAAGTTCTGTTGTAATATCAGGGAGCACGAAAAGTTTATCGTCGTTTACCTCTTTAGCCAACCACGCCGCCCCCTTATCGGTAAGGTCGCAAGAGTTCATTTTCTCTTCGGTAACGAAGTAAAGCGGCTCTACCGCCTTTGGCATTTCACGGTTGTTGTTTGCCATATAGAACTCTTCCGTCTTCAGCATTCCCGACTTAATACCTTCTTCTGAAAGGAACTTGATGAGTGCTTTGTTTTTTGGCAGAGCCTTATGTGAGCGGTAAAGTGCCAAGAAACCTTCTTCGAGCATTGCCTGACGTTCCTTCTCGTCCTTGCAATTTGCTGCACTCGAAAGTTTGGTGCGTGCTTCTGCAAGTAGTTCGGTAGCCTGCTTGCGCTGAACTTCGAAGAGTTTCTGAACCAATGGCTGGTATTCTTCAAACATCTGATCGTCGCCTTTCGGTACAGGACCACTAATAATAAGAGGTGTACGGGCATCGTCTATCAACACAGAGTCTACCTCATCGACGATGGCATAGTTGTGCTTGCGCTGCACGAGGTCGGCAGGTGATACTGCCATGTTATCACGCAGGTAGTCGAAACCGAACTCGTTGTTTGTACCGAAAGTAATGTCGGCTTGGTAAGCGCGGCGACGTTCTGGAGAATTAGGCTGATGCTTGTCGATGCAATCGACCGACAAACCGTTAAATTCGTACAATGGTCCCATCCATTCAGAGTCGCGTTTGGCAAGGTAATCGTTCACCGTTACCACGTGAACACCATTTCCTGTCAAAGCGTTGAGGAAGACTGGCAAGGTAGCCACGAGGGTCTTACCTTCACCTGTTGCCATTTCGGCAATCTTACCTTGGTGGAGTACCGTACCGCCGAAAAGCTGAACGTCGTAGTGAACCATTTCCCACTTGAGGTCGTTACCGCCTGCTGTCCAGTGGTTGTGGTAGATTGCTTTGTCGCCGTCAATGGTTATGAAATCTTTTCGTGGGTCGGCTGCAAGCTCACGGTCGAAGTCGTTTGCCGTAACAATGGTTTCTTCGTTCTCTGTAAAGCGACGAGCTGTGTCTTTCACGATAGAGAAAGCAATAGGCATAACTTCGTCCAATGCCTTTTCGTAGTTGTCCAATGCTTCCTTTTCGAGTTTGTCTATCTTGTTGAAAATATCCTCGCGCTCGTCGATTGGTGTATCTTCGATTCTCTCACGGAGCTTTGCTATCTCCTCGCGCTGCTGCTTTCCAGCGTCTTGAACATATTGTTGGATTTCCTTGGTTTTAGCACGCAGGTCGTCGTTGCTAAGTTCCTTGATGGCTGGGTAGGCAGCCTTGATTTTATCAACATACGGTTGAATGAGTTTCATATCGCGTGTTGATTTGTCTCCAAAGAGAGACTTCATTAATTTTGTGAAGTTCATTTTAATGTCTGTATTTCAGTGGACGTGCTTGTTTGTCATTCGTTTAATTTGTTACAAGTCCACTATGTGAATATTGTTTTATTTTCTCGCAATTCAATACGCTTATCGAAGCGTGTCTATGAGATAAAACGACTCGGCGCACGTATTAATATTGCAGAATTGACCGAGGGATTCGGCAAATAGTTTGATATTGTTTTTCTGAGATTCTCTAATTGTCGTACATTGTGTACAGCCTTATATCGGTCGGAAAGAGCAAGGCGTGTGGCTGCAGGTTTGTTTTCTTCTTCCTTTGAAATATTCTTGCAGGCTTCGATAACCGACAATATGTCAGTTTCCACACCTTTTATATTAAGATGATTGCAAAACTCTTCTAAAGTAGCATTGTCCATTGCCGCCTTTAGCGCAGACTGATATGTCTGTGCTTCTACGCCTGTTGTTGCCAACACTACGAGCAGTGCGGTGATGTATTTATTCATCATTTTGCCTTGTTTTCTATCGTTGCCGTATAGACATTCTTAATCAACCATTGATGGAAGACACAATTAAATAGCAAGAATAGTGCCACAATTAATATTGGAACAGGAATTTTTTGGAAAAAGCTACCGATAAATCCAATTATGATTGATACTTCCCAAGCCGTCCACCACCAATGTTTCTGCTTGCGTCTGATACTCTTGACAACCGAAGGAATAAGGAATAAAGCCAACGGATTAAACAAGAATATTATCATATTCAGGCTTACAGAAGGGTGGTAAGAGAATATCATAACAAAAAGGAGAAGCCCTATAATGCCTGAAACCGCCATCAGCAGAATGTCCCAACCCCATAAGGCTATTTTCTTTTTATACTCTATGAGCAATATGGAAATAGCAAGAATGGCAAACGCAATTGCAACTTGAAAGGGCGAAATGAAGGTACTTGCCTCTTCTGAACGCTTACTGGGCTGTAAGAGAACCGATGTTTGCTTCACCAAAGGCTGTCCGTTGTGTATTGCACCTTCGATGTATTTGCGCAGGTTATCGGGCAGAAACAGTTTCTGCTCTTCTGTTTTAACGGGCAAATCGGCAGTTACACCTAATAATATATCTTCGCCAAACTGTGTCCAAGCATCGTTTTTATTCCATTCGTGTATCATTTCACGAAACGAAGGTAGTGATTTTGTATTGTCAGAGATAGATTTGGTATTACCGTTTAAATGGTCAAGAAGCATGTGTTGTGTCCTTGTAGTGCAATTGTCGTAAAAGAAATTGTATCTATACACAACATTCTCGGGAAGTAAGTTCCGCTTTAAAGCGAGATAAATTTTATATTTTTCCTCCTTGGTGAGGTTCAAGACCTGTTCAATAATGCCCCTACCCTCGTGTGAATATATGAAAAGCATCTCTTCGGTTGTAGATATGCCAATGCAATAATCAGTCAATCCCAGTACAAAACGAGGAATAAAGTAAGGTTGTTCAAACGAAAATACACCATAATTAATAACAAAGTCGTTACCATTTGCAACATCTTTATAGCGTATAGCGGTGTGTCCGTATTGTGCCCACGCCTCTTTACCAGGTGTACAAGTTAAGAGAGATATTTCAACAGAGTCTGAATAGGTCAATGGCTCTGATTTTGCAGCCAGTGGCAAAACTGATAGCAAAATGCAGACAAGTATATATCGGACGACCTTTTTCATTTGTTTGGCAAAGGTAATGAAAAACAGTGATACCGCAAAGAAACCTTATTAAAAATCAAAATAGTATATAGAAATTCCATGTTATCGTTTTTTTTTAATAACTTTGCACTGTCTATATTTTTTGAAATTACTAACAAATGAAGAAGATACTCACAGCAGTCCTCTGCGTAGCCTTGTCAATTGCGGCAATGGCTCAGAGCGGCACTAATTCTCCATACAGTCAATTTGGATTAGGAACATTGTCTCCGCAGTCTACAAGCTTCAATCGTAGTATGAACGGATTGGCATACGGTTTCCACGAACACAACCAAATAAACTTCCAAAACCCAGCTTCATATTCAGCTTTAGATTCGCTTTCATTTATATTCGATACAGGTGTAAGTTTGCAAATAACCCACTTTGAGGAGAATGGACATAAGAAGAATGCCAACAATGGTAATATAGAGTATATTAACGCCGCCTTTCGGGCTTTTAAGCACGTAGGAGTCAGTTTCGGTTTGATGCCTTATACAAATGTAGGATACAGCTATACAAGCCGCAGCAATGTAAACCCCACCCCCAATCCATCATTGCCAGAGCCTACATATTCTAATACTTTCACAGGAACAGGTGGTGTAAGACAGGTTTATTTCGGTCTCGGTTGGGAACCATTGAAAGGACTTGCAATCGGTGCGAACGTTGCTTACCTTTGGGGAGACTTGGAGCGTACAGTCGTAAACAGTTACAGCGATTCGTATATAAACACACTGTCGAAAACCTATACATACGAAGTTAAGAGCTATAAAGTTGATTTCGGCTTGCAATATACGCAGAAACTTTCCAAAAAGAATGCCATTACCTTGGGCTTGACTTATTTTTTAGGACACAAGCTAAACTCTGACGCAGTGTGCAACATTATATCCAAGAACTCGCAGACTGCTGTGAACGATACAACAAGCTATGCAATAAAAGACGCTTTAAGCCTGCCTCACGTTTTCGGTGTAGGCTTGATGTGGAACCACAACAACCAACTGAAGCTGGGATTAGACTATCAGTTGCAGAAGTGGGCAGATATTAAAATGCCACAGTTCAACGTTGTCAATGATAAAGCAAGCTACGCGCTTGTGGGCGGACAACTTAAAGATATGCAGAAACTGACATTAGGTGGAGAATACTGCAAAGGCGAACGCTACCGCAATTTCTTCAGCCAGTTGCACTACCGTGCAGGTGTAAGCTATTCTACACCATATATAATGATAAACAAACAAGATGGGCCAAAAGAAATATCTGCAAGCATTGGACTGGGCATTCCTATCGTAAATAACTATAATCACAGAAGTTTGCTCAATATCGGTGTAGAATGGACAAACAGAAATGCCACAGGTTTGATAAAAGAAAATATGTTTCGTATCAATGTAGGTCTTACTTTCAACGAACGTTGGTTTGCTAAATTTAAAGTACGGTAATGCAATATTTCATTATACTTAAACTATGAAACAAAGCAAGCTTTTCATCTTTTATGTGATAATTGCTTCATGTATCATATCTTTTTGGGCCTCGTGCGATAAAAAACGTACTAATTCTGCTCCTGCTATTTACGATCGAGACTCTGTTCCGATTATGATAACATATGGTGTAAATACATTGATATCTGATTCTGGGATTATTAAATATCGCATTATAGCAGAAGAATGGGAAGTTAATGAGGTAAAACATCCATCACGTTGGATATTCAATAAAGGGATATTACTAACACAATTTGACCTAAAAAAACATGTACAAGGATTCTTACAATGCGATACTGCCATTTATTATGACAAGGAACGTCGCTGGGAGCTTCATGGACATGTACAAATTGTTACTGCAAAAGATGTAGAATTTTATAGTAATGAATTATTTTGGGATGAGCGAAATCATGAAATATGGTCGCACAAATATTCGCGTATAAAGACTCCAGATAAAGCTTTGGAGGGAGATTGGTTTAAGAGCGATGAACAAATGACTGCTTATGAGATTCGTCAAACTAAAGGTTGGGGGATTTTCAACGATCGAGAATTCGCACCAAATAATAATGGAACGATGACTATGCCATCAGCACCAATTGATACAATAAATCATCAAAGATTACATACAACAATAATAAATCGATAAGAAGACATTGGATATTAGTTTAATAATAGGAATTTTCGTATCTTTGATACTCTCAGCATTCTTTTCTGGAATGGAGATTGCCTTTGTTTCAAGTAATAGAATGCTGATAGAAATGGACAAAGAAAAGAATGGAATTGCACAAAAGTGCCTACAAATATTTTATCGCAATCCTAATGGTTTTGTCTCAACAATGTTGGTGGGCAATAATATTGTCTTAGTTTTATATGGAATATTATTCGCCAACATCTTTAATGCGACTTTATTTGCTTCCTTTTCTCCTGTTACACAAGTTATTTTAAACACAATTACGTCTACAATTATAGTAGTGTTTACTGGAGAGTTTATTCCGAAAGTCTTATTTAAAAGCAACCCTAATACGTTATTGTCTTTTTTTGCTCCACTTGCATACATATTTTTTATAACCTTATGGCCTATCAGTCGTTTGTCTATTTTTATATCACGCGTCATGTTAAAGTTAATAGGAGTAAAAATTGATGAAGCGAAAAGTGATAGCACTTTTACAAAAGTTGATTTGGATTATCTGCTCCAAAGTTCGATTGATGATGCCGAAGATGACGGGAAAATAGAAGAAGAGGTTAAGATTTTCCAGAATGCATTGGAATTTACCGATACCAAGGTAAAGGACTGTATGATTCCTCGTACAGAAATACAAGCAGTCGACATAACATGTTCTACTGAAGAACTACAGCAAAAATTTATTGAAAGTGGAAATTCAAAGATAGTTGTTTATAAAGGCAATATAGACCATATAGAAGGTTATATCCATTCCTCCGAAATGTTTAAGAATTCAAAAGTATGGCGCGAACACATACGAAAGATGCCTTTTGTACCAGAGACAATGGCTGCTCAAAAATTGATGCACATGTTTCTACAACAAAAAAAGAGTATAGGTATAGTTGTCGATGAATTCGGTGGAACAAGTGGTATTGTTTCCTTAGAAGACATTGTTGAAGAAATATTTGGCGATATAGAAGACGAGCATGACAATGCGAAGTACATTGCAAAGAAAATCGCAGACAATGAATATATTCTATCTGCTCGTTTAGAGATAGAAAAGGTAAACGATATGCTCAATTTAGATTTGCCAGAGAGTGATGAATATATGACGATTAGTGGATTCATTCTACATGAGTATCAAAGTTTTCCAAAATTAAACGAACTAATAAAGATAGGAAAATACGAATTTAAAATTATCAAGAATACAATGACAAAAATAGAACTTGTGAAACTAAAAGTTTGCGATTAGCACATTTTCTTAGGAATTTATTATCTTAATTATCTTTTTATTTGTATTTTTGTACGCAATTTTTCATCGATAAAAGAAATAAATCAAAAACAAATAAATAAAAATGGCAGCATTAGGAAAAATCAGAAGCAAAGGCATAACGCTGATTGTAATAATCGGACTGGGTCTTTTTGCATTTATTGCTGAGGAAGCCTTCCGTTCTTGTAATGGTATTAAAGGTGAAGCACGGCAACAAGTAGGTGAAGTCTTAGGAGAAAAGATTAACGTACAAGACTTCCAAAAATTAGTCGATGAGTATCAAGACGCTATTAAGTTTACTATGCAACGTGATAACTTATCGGAAACCGAACTCAATCAGGTTAAAGACCAAGTTTGGCAACAAATGATAACAAACCGTGTTATCGAAGCTGATGCACAAAAAGTAGGTATAACTGTTACCGAAAAGGAACTACAGAATGTACTAAACGAAGGCACAGATCCTATGTTATCACAAACTCCTTTCATCAATCAACAGACTGGTCGTTTTGATGTAACCTTACTAAAACAATTTCTTGATGGTTACGAAAAGGCTAAAACATCAAATCCACAACAGGCTGAACAAATGAAGACTGCCTATAATTATTGGATGTTTGTAGAAAAGAATCTTCGTGCACAATTGTTAGGTCAGAAATTCCAAGTGCTTTATGCAAGTTGTGTTCTCTCTAATAAGGCAGAAGCGAAACTTGCTTTCAAAGATGAAAACGAAGAAGCACAAATCCAGTTGGCATCAATGGCATACACATCTGTAAAAGATGCTGACGTCAAATATACCGATGAAGACCTGAAAACTAAATACGAAGAACTTAAGCCAATGTTCCGTCAGCCAGTTGAGAGTCGTGATATTAAGTATGTTGATTATAAAATTTTACCAAGTAAGACCGACTATAATGCAATTAATAAGGAAATGAATGCTTATCAACAACAATTGGCTACAGCACCAGACCCAGCTCTTGTTGTTAGCAAAAGTAACAGTCTTATTCCATACATAGGCTTACCAGTAAGTAGTAGTGCTTACCAGGCATACCCCGACATTGCAAGCAAAATCGATTCTTTAGGCATTGGAACAACAAACGTTACAGAGAATAAAGAAGATAACACGCTTAACATTATACGTGTATTAAACAAAGAACAGTTGCCCGATTCTGTTCAGTTCCGTCAGATTCAAGTCGCAGCAGCTACAAAAGAACTATCTATGGCAAAAGCCGACTCTATACAGAAAGCTTTAAACGGAGGTGCAGATTTCGATGCCATTGCTAAACGTTATGGGCAAACAGGCGAAAAGATTTGGCTCACAGGTCAGCAATACGAGCATGCTACTACTATGAATGAAGACAATCGTCAATTCATTAATGCCATTATGAACGGAACCGTAAATGGTATTCAGAATTTAGTACTTTCGCAAGGCAATGTAATTCTTCAGGTTCTCGATAAAAAGGCTATGAAGACAAAGATCACTGCTGCTATCATCAAGAAGACCATCGACTTCTCAAAAGATACACGCAATACAGTATTCAATAAATTCTCTGAATATGTAGCAAAGGGTACAACACTTGCCGATTTAGAGAAGAATGCTGCTAAATATGGTTATAAAGTTCAAGAGAACAAGAACATAACCACAGCAGAACACTATCTTGCAGGCGTTCATGGCACAAGAGAAGCATTAAAATGGCTTTTCGAAGCTAAGGAAGGTGATGTTTCTCCACTATATGAATGTGGCGACAACGATCATTTCATGGTTGTTGTGCTAACGAAGATACATCCACAAGGTTATCGTCCATGGAACGATGCAGAAGTCAAAGACATTTTGAAACGTGAAGTTATCAAAGACAAGAAGGCTGAAATGTTTATTGCTAAACTCAAAGGAATAGGTAGTATAGCTGCAGCAAAAGCAAAAGGCGCAAAGATTAGCGAAATTAACCAAATAACTTTTGCATCTCCAGTCTTCGTTCAAGCTACCGGTGCAGCAGAGCCGGCACTCTCTGGTGCAGTAGCAGCAACAGCAGCAGGTAAATTCTCTAAAAATCCTGTTAAAGGCAATGCTGGCGTATATGTCTTCCAAGTTGTAAACAAAGCAATGCGTGCAGGTGTCAAGTACGACGAGGCTAAGCAAATGCAAATGTGTATGCAACAGAACATGCAGGCAGCAAGTGGCTTTATGCAAGATCTGGTTCTTAATGCAAAGGTTGTAGACAACCGTTACTTGTTCTTCTAATACTATAAGTAAATTCAATAATGTAAGGTGGATTTGATTAACAAGTCCACCTTTGTTTTATCCGTACAATTCTAGCTCTATCTAATTCGTGTACACATACTTTCATTATTTATGACTTAATAATTGGGGGTATTGAGACTCTACAAATACTTATTTTAAAAATAATAATCAAAAAAAGTTGATTTCTCTAAATATTATTAGTACTTTTGTACGTGTTGTAGAAAGAGTTTGCTGATAAATTTGAACAATTATGGTTGGTGATATTCTGGATATAGCAAGAACTTTATAAACATTTTTGTTATCGGAGCCTATCATAAGATTTTATTCTAAATTAATTTATATGATTTAAGAATTTATTTAAATAGAATATGAATCTTACTGATGTAGATAACGATAGCATTAACCTAAATAAAATAAAAAAGCAATTTATGATAAGACTATTTTATATCTTTTTCTACTTTATAGTGTGTTCTTCTATAATGAGTTGTACGAAGAATGTTTATGAATATTACGGAGTTGGTTCTGAAACTGAACACGAAACTGATAATGGAAAAACAGACGAGAAGAAAGATAAAAAGGAAACAACCGAAGAGATACAAACTATAGAGGCTTTCATAAAAAATGACTTTGGAGAAACTCCTATTTGGGTAGAGGGGTATATAGTTGGAAGTTGCACTAAAAGCATAAAAAATGCAGTCTGGGAATATCCTTTTTCATCTGATAATGCAATTTTACTTGCCGATGAACCAGGAGAAACCGATACTGAGAAAGTTATTGCAATTCAGTTGAAAACCAAAGAACTGAAACTAAATGTTGGTTTAGTAACCAATCCTGATAATTACAATACGTGTATCCGATTCTTAGGAATAAAACAAAAATATCTTGGCATTTGGGGAATGAAAGATAATATTCAGGCTTATGAATGGGTGAAATGAGTAATTTTTCAGAACATATCATACTTTTTTTATTAATAATTTGTCTGAAAAAATAAAAATAATTATATTTGCAAGCGAATAAACTATAGATACAAATTAAAATTACAAGCCTATACGAACACCATTACTTAAATATAAATCATTTTAGAGAATGAAGAATCTTAATGAGATGACTGATGAGGAGTTGGCCTTGTCGTATATTAATGGTAATAATAGAGCTTTCGACTTGCTTTTGTCGCACAATCAGTCTAAACTATTTTCCTACATACTTTTTGTTGTCAGGAATCGTGATGTTGCAGATGATATCTTCCAAGAAACATTTGTGAAAATAATCACAAAGCTACAAGAAGGTCGCTACAAGCCCAGTGGAAAATTTTCTGCTTGGATAATGCGTATAGCCCACAACATTATAATGGATTGGTATCGTGCCCAGAAATCTGGTAAGGTTGTTGAGACGACAAAAGAAAACGACTTGTCGAATATAGGCAGTGCAGATATACAGATTGGTAATATTGAAAATCAATTTGTTAATATGCAGACATTGGCAGATATAAAAAAGCTAATGCAACATCTTCCTCCTTCCCAACGAGAGGTTGTTTTTATGCGCTTTTATCAAGAAATGTCTTTTAAAGAAATTGCCAAAGCTACGGGTGTCAGTATCAACACGAGCCTTGGCAGAATGCGTTACGCCATTTTAAATCTCCGGAAGATGGTGCGCGACAATGGCGTTCTTTTGCAATTAGCGTATTAATTCTTTTAGACTTCTAATAGTTTCAATAGGGTGGAGTGAATTAAATACATAACTTCCACTTACTAACATGTCTGCTCCGGCTTTTACAAGTCGTGGTGCTGTACCATCTTGTACGCCACCGTCTACTTCTATAATGGCATTACTTCCATTCTCATCAATAAGTTTGCGTAGACGTTCCACCTTTTTAATTGCATTTTCAATAAAAACTTGTCCCCCGAAACCTGGATTTACACTCATTATAAGAACAAGATCTACTTCTCCCATAATATCTTCAAGAACAGAAACTGGTGTTGCAGGGTTAATAACGACACCAGCTTTCATTCCTGTCTGCTTTATCTGTTGAATGGTTCTGTGTAAGTGCGGGCACGTTTCATAGTGTACACTCATGATTGCAGCTCCTGCATCGGCAGTCTGTTGAATATAGTTTTCGGGGTGGACAATCATATAATGAACGTCCATTGGCTTCTTGCAAGCCTTGCCAACTGCCCTTAGTATGGGGAAACCGAAAGAGATATTAGGGACAAAGACTCCGTCCATAATGTCCATGTGTATATAATCGGCCTCGCTATTATTTATCATTTCTATTTCTTTGTCTAAATGCAAGAAGTCTGCCGATAATAATGATGGCGATACTAAAGTCTTCATTTGTTTAATTAAGAAAATAAGTTTCTAACTTGCCATTTATTTTCATTGCTCTATAAGTGTAAGCAATCTGACGGATAATATTCAACGTTTTTTCTGACGGTGTCAATTCTTCTTTTGTAAATAATTCTATCATAGGCTATGCTATATTAAATGATTACTTTATATCTATGAAACGCAATCTTTATATTATTATTATGTTTTCTCTAATCTTTTCGCTAACTTTGTATTATGAAAGATATCCTGGAAGCTGTTGTTGCTAATAAACAAAAGGAACTGGAACTATGGAAACAATATGTTCCGCTAAAGCAATTGTATGGTATTATTGAATATGAAGGAGCTTTGGAACGTGGAGTTCCCTCGTTTAAATCAGTATTTAATGGTTCTTCTACTATAAAAGTGATAGCAGAGTTTGTGCGAAAAACGCCCGCTTGGGGGTGGATTGACAAGGAAGCCAAGATACGGAATGTGGGTGTTGATTATGAAAAGCATGGTGCTGCTGCCATAAGTATTCCAACCGATTTCGTTTATTTTGGCGGATATGATGAATTTGTACAGGAAGCCTGCGCTATTGGCATAGCCTTACCTCTATTATATAAGAACTATATTATTGACGAATATCAGCTGTTCCAGGCGAAGCATGCCGGAGCTTCTGCAATTGTTCTCACTGCCGTGTTATTAAGTCTGGAGCAATGCAAATCTTTAACTTCGCTTGCGCATCAGCTGGGAATGGAGGTCGTGTTGAAACTTTATACGGCAGAAGAATTAGATTATCTTGCGTGTGGTGCAGACTTAATACTCGTAAACAACCGTATGCCGCATAGTTTTGATATGGACGTAAGCAAATCGGTTGAATTGGCAAGTCTGTTACCGGCAGATGTTATAAAGGTAAGCGAGGGTGGAATTGATACGCCCGTTATAGCAAACAAGTTAGCAGAAGCAGGATTTCAGGGCATTATCATCGGTGATTTGTTTATGAAGACGCCTAATCCGGGGTCAGCGCTTGGTGAATTTATTAAAGAAATAAGGAAGGAAAATTAAGATATGATAATAAAACGTTGTGCAACAAGCGTTGCTAAAAGCATTGGCGAATTAATGGAACTTGGAGTAAATTGGGTTGGTTTTGACTTTCGTGTGAATAGTCCCAACTTTGTCCGACAGATATCTTCACGTTCAGGTATCATTCCCGATTATGGAAGCCGTGCTGCTGCCATGGGAAAAGAAACCGAGCCGACTAAGTTTAACCCGGAAGGTTCTCTGCAACGCTTCGGTATATTTGCCGACGACATGCCGCAGAATATTGTAACGCGGGTGGTGAATTTCAAGCTCAATGTTGTACAGTTGGACGGAGAAGAGAGCTGCATTATGATTGATAACCTTCGGAAAACTCTCGACCCCGACATTCATGCCGGCATAAAAATAATGAAGACTTTGCCCATTCGGTCTATTGAAGACATGAAAAAGACAGGGACGTATGAGGGGGCTGCAGACTACTTCTTATTCAAACCGGACAAGATGGAGGACAGTTTAGAGGCTATCAGAACGTACAAAGGCAACACCCATTTCCTCATAGGCAGCGTCTCGCAAGAGCATTTAAACCTGATAAGGAACTTCAGGCACCCCATGTTCCTTGGCGCAGACATTGATGACTGTGCCGACGTGCAAGCTGCAATAAAGGTCTTGGAGGGGTAGAAACAAGGAAATAACATGATACTGTGAAGAAGATGAAATGTATAATAATAGACAATTACGACTCTTTCACCTACAACCTCGTACACTTGCTGCGCGAATTAGGAGCGGAAGTTACAGTGAAGCACAATGATGCGTTTGCCCTGGAAGAAATAGAGGAATACGACAGAATTGTGCTGAGTCCAGGCCCGGGAGTCCCATCTGAAGCGGGCCTGATGCCTGAAGTAATCAGGCATTATGCTGCAACCAGACCCATGTTGGGAGTATGCCTGGGGCATCAGGCTATTGCTGAAGCGTTTGGCGGAAAGATAGAAAAACTGCCGGAAGTATTCCACGGCGTGGGCACTCTGGCAGATGTCGATACCCATTCGGAACTGTTCAGCGGCTTGCCAAGTCAGATAAAAGTAGGCAGATACCATAGCTGGGTGGTGGCAAATGATGGTTTCCCCGAAGAACTGAAGATAATTGCCAAGACTAAAGACGGGCTGATAATGGCGCTGCAACACAGAGCGTATAATGTATACGGCATACAATTCCACCCCGAAAGCGTGCTGACGCCGTTAGGAAAAGATATTGTGAGGAACTGGTTGTACATTTAGGAAACAACTGCATTCTATGGAAGATATTTGCAAGAAATATATTGAATCGGTCGTCGACGACAAGAAAGACTGGTACGCCATTCGTCTGTTTACTACAAAAATAGAGGAGGTTGAACAATTCTTCAGGAGACGAGGTCTGGAAACCTTCGTACCAAAGCAATACATTGCAGAGGAGGACAAGCACGGAAGGGTGCATAACAGGCTGAAGCCCGTAGTGCGGAACCTCATCTTCGTAAAGAAGGACATGGACGATGCAAGCTTTAAGAAGCTGATATACGAGGCAGACATCAAGATGAGCGTATATGTCAAGCCCGACGACAGCACTGAATATTACGCCATTTCCCACAAGCAGATGTACGAGTTCCGTCTGATGTGCAACCCCGAACTGGAGCTTCGGAAGTTCATTCCCACCGAAGAGGCTCGCATGAAAGCCGGCGACGAAGTGTTCGTCAGGTTCGGACCTCTGCGGGGAATGACAGGACGGCTGGTACGGTCGAGCAGGAAGTATTACCTGCTGAAAGAAATTCCCGACATCAGCATCATGCTGAAAGTTTCGCGATGGTGCTGTGTCCCCGTCAGCGAAAAGCCCGAATAATTGCGACAAGCAGACAGAGAGACGGAGCCGTGCAGGCTTGTAACAGGCAGCCCCGATGCCGGGTGTTTGCAAAAAGCAATCCTCCTTCTTGCAGAAAGCAAGTCGGAGGATTGTTCGGTTCCCTATGGGTGCTCGGTTCCGCCACCCTTGTTCTTGTCGGCGGCCTTCCCTTTCTTCTTCTCCTGCTTTGCCACCCGGAAGAACTCTACATTCTTCAGCTGGCGGAACTCCGGTGTCGGAGTGAAGAGAATTTGCGTCTTGGAGATGCACTCCGACGGCTTGAAGTCTTCCTCTTTCTCCACAGCCTTTGACGTGAACGTAGGGCGGAACGTGCCGAGCGGACCGCCGTCCACGATGTATCCCTGCGAACAAAGTCGGTTGAGAATGTTGCGGAACTTGTAGAAAACGGCGGCAACGTCTGCCTGTCCTACGGTTGAATCTTCAGCCATTCGTTCGCAAAGCTGGTCGAACGACACGCGCTGTTTCTGGCAAACGGCACTTGCAACGAACATTTCCTTGCCTTTAAGTTTGCCCAGACTTATCTTTCTCTTGTTTAAAGAATAGTCCATAGTAACTGAAATTTATGTTTTGTTGTTAATGTCGGGCAGGTGGTTTCTGCACTCTTCGCAGAACCTTTCCTGCCCGATTGTCGGTTACAAAGGTAGTGAAAATAGTTTACATATCCAAGCTTGATATCATCTTTTTTTCATGGAAGGAATATACTTATTTTTTGGAACGTATATACTTTTAAGAAAAAAGATATATACATTTCAGGCAAAAATATTATACTTTCCAAGCAAAATGTATATACTTTTCATGCAAAAAGTATATACTTTTTTTCAGAAAGAAATAATGATTTTGTATGTATCTGATATTCAGCCGATTATGTTTTTCTCTACAATACAACTTTTCCGGTCGGATCCGCCACTTGGAAAGATGGCAGCCGATAAGGAATTTCCAATGCCGGCTGACGGAATCCGATGCGGCTTCGTAGCTGTTTTTTGTAATAAAAGAACATGCCCGTACTGTCGGCAGATGAAGAAATTGGCGAAAGCAATACGTTTAATTCCAACTTTATTGCTATTTTTGCACAAAAATGGAATGGGCATGGACGATAGGATAAGAATTAAAGACATAGCTGCAAAGGCAGGCGTGAGTGTCGGTACTGTAGACAGAGTACTGCACAAACGCCCCAACGTCTCCAAGTCGGCAAGGGAAAAGGTAGAGAGGATTTTAAGGGAAATAGACTACCAGCCCAACGCCTATGCGAGTGCACTGGCATGCAACAAGGACTACGTCTTCTGCTGCATACTGCCCGAACATGCAAGCGAAGCCTATTGGGAAGAGATAGAACTGGGAGCAATGAAAGCCGTCGAACTCAGGCGCGACTTCCATCTGAATATAAGACTGAGGCACTTCAGCCGTCTGCACCCCGAGACTTATCTGGAAACTTGTCGCCGTTGTCTGGAAGAAAAGCCCGACGGAATAGTATTGGTCCCGACCACGGTAGAGGAGACAAAGGCTTTTACAGACGAGCTCCACCGGCAAGACATTCCTTTCGTGCTGCTGGATTCCAACATGCCTGATCTGGAACCACTGTCGTTCTATGGGCAGGATTCCTTTCAGAGCGGATATTTCGCTGCAAGAATGCTTATGCTGATAGCACGGAAAGAAGAATCCATATTGCTGGTGCGCCAGACTTTCGAAGGAAAGGTAACGAGCCGGCAGCAGGAGAACCGCGAGGTAGGCTTCCGCCGGTACATGGAAGAACATTATCCGGAAGTAGAAATAAAAACGCTCAATCTGCCCATGGGCAAGGACAAGGCAGCCTATCATGAGCTTTTAGAAGACTTCTTCCATGCAAATCCCGGCATTCACCACTGCTTCACTACCAACTCCAGGGCATATATAACCGGCGGGTTTCTGTTGGAAACAAACCGAAGGAACGTCCAGATAATGGGATACGACATGGTTCCGAAGAACGCTGAATGCATGCGGAAGGGAAGCATCTCCTTCCTGATAGCCCAGCATGCATACCAGCAAGGCTTCTCAAGCATAGATGCATTGTTCCGGAACATAGTCTTGAAAAAAGAAGTCCGTCCAATCAACTACATGCCGATAGAGCTTCTGTCGAAAGAGAATGTAGACTTCTACCATCGCACGAGAATATAGGAAAAGCAAAGCAAACTATAATAAAGCAGGAAAATAGAATGGACATCATACAGCGCAATTTCTTCAGGCTAATCCGTTCCGGAGCCTTCAACGACAAGTCGCAGATAGAAGTAATGTCGGCATTCAAATGGAGGAGACTGTACGAGATCGTGATGTTTCAGAACGTACTCGACTATTTCGTCCGGGGCGTGAACAACAACGCCAACGACAAGAACCTGAACTTGCCCGACAAGCTCGTCGAAGAAATACAAGCCAAATTAGACCTGCAGGAAGAAAGAAGGGCCGGTACACAAGCCGGAAAGGTTGTCGGCGAAGAAACGGAACTAAGCAACAGCCTGCTGAACAAAAGGTTTCATAAGATAATCTACAATGAGATGCACAGTATTGATACGTCTGTCGAAACATTAAGAATGTTGCAGCTCATAGTCTTCAATACGAATGCAATGCTGAATCGTGGCATAAACCTTGACGGCATTATACGGTTAGGTCAGTTCCTGAGAGGCAAAGGAGACAAGGTTGATTTCCTGAAACTGGAGAACTGGCTGTCATCGCTCCATCTGCAACGAATGGCACAACTGCAAGGAAGCATTCTTATAGCCGTATTCGGTTTCGGAAAGGACGAAATAGACTTCGTGAAGAAAGAAGAACCAGTTGCCTACAAACTGACCATTAAGATTATCTCTAACCTCGTCAAAGATACTGTCGGAGAATGGCACTTCAGGCAAAACGCTGCAGGGTTCGTACAAAACAACGGCAAGATGTTGCGCAGGAACTTGCGCAGAAGTTATAAATATATGAGATATGCACCGTTAGAGACAACCAGCAACTTTATCAATGGCTTTATTAAAGGCCTTTCGGAGATAGAAGAATAAGCACAGCAAGCTTCCAGGAACATAGACTCCCCTCGCCCGACAATACCTAAGATAGTAGCCAGAGCAACTCGGTAACTCCTTTAGGAAGATTATTTGATAATGATGATTCGGAAGAAAAAGTAAAACCTTCGTATTCAAAACCGATTAAACGCTTGGGATCTGTTATTTTGTTCTGAAGCACATATCGTGCCATGGCACCGCGACAGCTTTTTGCATAGACTGTTATGTTCTTCAGCCTGGTTCCATCAAAGACTTTAAAAAGTGGCTGAACAACAGTAACCTCGTTTAGAATTCTTTTCCAGTCGAATATATGCTGATATTCTTCTGTAGACAAATGCAACAAGACACCATCGTCTGCCTTGACCGAATCTATGAGAACATCGGTCAGCAGAGGTTTCCAGAAATCGAATATACTTCTTCCGCAGCTTGCTTCGGGCACAACCTTGCCCTCAAGTCTATAAGGGTGAATTAAGTTGTCAGGACGCAACATGCCATACAAGAAACTTAATATCCATAAATGTTTGTTGCCAAATTCTGCCTCGTCGTCTGTAAGCGTATGCGCCTTCAGGCATTTATAAGCTTGTCCATTATAGGCTAAGATTGCAGGTAACCTGTTCTCTTCATTAAAGAAATCGAGAAAATTAAGTTTGGCTACCTGTGCTAAGCTCATACTGCACTTTAGTTCCGATTTAAGTTCTTCAACAGAATGTTGTCCTAACTCAAGTGCAAGTTTCTCTGCTTCGTGTTGGAATAATGGATTTGTATATCCGTTTCGATTTATATTTGTGGCAACATTCATCAACTTAGCCGAGGAGAGTATAATTTGCATACGTATATTTTTTAGATTTCAACAAGCGAACACAACAAGCCCCGACAACCATCTTCTATCAAATCCAATGCAAATTCAAAATCTTTTGCATCTCCATAGTATGGATCAGGTACAGACGTTTCGCCTTTATGCCGAGAAAAGAAATCTTTCATCTTAACAACCTTGCTCCTTTGCCTGGCATTTTTTGCTTGGACACATATTTCAGAATAGTTATCATCGTCCATTACGATGATATAGTCAGACGCATCAAAATCTGTCACTTTATTAAATTGTCGTGCTATGTGGTTAATATTATAGCCGCGTTTTGCTCCATGTTCGCGCATTCTTCTATCTGGTAGGTCGCCAACATGCCAATTGCCAATTCCTGCAGAATCGATACTAAACTTATGCGACAGTTCCTTGCTTTCTACCAAACGGTGCATTACTGCGTCTGCTGCTGGCGAACGACAAATGTTTCCTAAACAAATAAACAGTAATTTATAATGGTTTGCTTTATTTGATGGCGTATTCATATTCTGATATCCTTATTTGTAATCTGTATTTTTATGTATGCTAAAGTTTTCTTTCAACTTAATTTATCATTTAGTTTAGGGCTGTATACAAAACTTCATACAAGTAGTCTCTATTTAGAGCCTTCTAAACTGCGCGAAACACTGAAGTTTTTCTTATCGAGTAGAGCTTCTATTGTATAGCAAACACCTGGAACAACATCTATAGTAATAGTTTTACTGTATAGTGTGTTATGGGCAAAGCTCTTTTTAAATATATTATATTCAAAGCATTCTAACTCTATTTTGTGTTTGCCTTTGGCTATTAAATAGCCTTTTGTCCATGAAAAGCAAACGCCACGACCATTTACAATGCCATCGATACTTCGAATTGATACACATTCAATATGTTGAGACTTAAATTTTTCTGGTAGTATTAACCTACCATATTTTGGATTCTTACGTACCCAACTATTTTTTGCAACTATAAACACTATACCAATGCTACTTAGCCATAAGAGGGGCATAATGTAACTTACTATGGAGAGGAGAGATATCGTATAGCCACAAAACGAAAGGGGGTGAAAAGAGTAATTAGAATTTAACAGCCAGTAGACGGTTGCAATAACTGCAAATGTTTCTAACAATATAGACACTATTGCCCAAATGGGAAGTGTTTTAAGGCTTGGAAGAGGGAGAGGTTTCAAGTATTTAGATATTGCATAATACATAAGCCAAAGCAGAATGAATGCAAATCCGTTTGCAACTATAGACTCCATATTGTTGTAAGTTATTTCATTAAAAAATAGTATTCCCTTGTAATTTAATAAAGCAGGTTATACGTTAATAACACCTATGCCGAATGTTCAACTTTACTTAATATTTCTATTCGGCACTGCAAATTTATAGTTTTAATTCTATACAGCTGTATCTTTCTCTACATTTTAACGTTAATATCTATATGTAGAGTCCAACAGCAAATGCAAAATTAGTGAAAAGTTTTGAAGAAACAATTTATTGGTGTATCGAAATTGAGTTTTTCCCTTGGTCTTCTGTTCAATTTCTTTTGAATATTCATGATACGTTTGTGGCTGAACTTATCAAAATTCGCTTTCTTTGGAATGTATTTTCTGATGAGTTTGTTTGCGTTTTCGACCGTTCCTTTCTGCCATGAAGCGTATGAATCTGCGAAATATACCACTACTCTGTCTTTCCCTTTGATGCTGAGTTTCTTTGATATTTCAAGGTGTGCTGCGAATTCACACCCGTTGTCTGTGGTGATGGTCTTCAATGATTCTCTGTATGGGAATAGCAGCCTGCACACGACCCGGGCCGTTGGCAAGACCTTGCGTCCCTGTTCGAGTTTCTCCATGAGTATGAAGTTTGTGGAACGTTCTGTGAGCGTTAGAATAGCATGTCCGTATGAATCCACTATGGTGTCCATTTCCCAATCTCCCAAACGCGTCCCGTCTGCCTCTGCGGGACGTTGATGTATGCTGACTCTGTCGGCAATATTGGTGGCTTTGGTGGGGCGTATGGCTTTGCATCTTCTTGTATATTTCAGTTCGTGTGGCATGTGTGGGCGCAATTTGCCGGTGCTGTCTGCATGGACATGATTGTAGATGGTCTGCTTGACGATGTGAATTCCTTCTTTCCGCAGCACACCGGCAATCTGTGAGGGAGACCAATCCTCTGTCAATATCATTTGCTCTATACGCCACCATAGTTCCGGCGGCTTTCGATGGTTGCCTTTAAGACCGTGACGCCGGCCATCACATTTGCGCTGGGCGTTCAGCCAGACATATTCTCCGGAAGCGTTACTGTTCCTACGTATTTCCCTGATCACCGTCGAGGGGTGAACATTTATTTCTCTTGCGATGCGACTTTTGCTCCAAAATCGCTTGATTCCAAGGTAAATTTCGTACCTTTGTTCTGAGGTTAAATGATTTGACATACAATACAAAGTTAGTTAATCTTAGGGAGACTTAGGTCTCCTTTCTTCTTTTTGTATTGCTGTCGGACGCTCCCGGGGACTTTGCGCCCCCGCCGCTGTGGCGACTCCCGCAGTGTTTTTCATGGATTTAAGGCTGCGCCTGAACAAAAAACGTTGCGTTTCTAAATGGAATCTTCAGAGTTTTTCAAATCTTGTTCCTGGCAAACTCATCAATTCAACACTTAGTTGTCGCAGCGTAAACAATACTGCTTATCAATATAAGACTATCTTCTCCTATTTGTTACCTTGCCATCTATACGATGCGAATTTGCCCGGAAGACTTGAGTTCTCTGAATGAAAGAATCAACAGGCACCACATACGGTATTTTTATGGAGCTACAGCAAGGATGCTTATGATGTTTATAGCATGGGGCGAAAGATAGTTGCGCATTCTCCAGCACTTTCAAAGTGCTCGAAGACGGCTATGTCGAGGACTCGTTCGACACGTATTACAGAGGCAATAACGTGAAATAACAAGTAGGTGCATACAGTAAGAACGCTGGCTGATTTCGGTTAGTGTGCACTAAAATCCCTCCATTCTGCTTGTCTGAATTCGACTGTAGGTTGTATTTTTTGAATATCAACGGAAAAGTACAATCTTTTTTCGGTTTAAATAACTCTATAAAAAGAAAATATTGCTACCTTTGCGAACGATGATAATAAACAAACAACAAACAGATTAAAGGATAACGACAATGGAACAGAAAGTAATCATTTTCACCAGAACAAGCAGTGGTATAGGATATGAAACAGCCGACGGAAGGAACGATGGCTGGTAGACAACGCTGGTTATGGCTCTTATGGAGCGGTCGAAGACGTAAGCATGGAAGAGGCGTGCTATCTCATAGGAATGGGTGCAAAACCGCTCGTTTTCATGCATAGCATTCTTCCGACACGATGGTTCGACCGGATTATGATGCACGCAAGCTAACCGCATACAGGCGAGTTGCCAAATTAGGAACACAATAATTATTTCCCTACTACTGTTTTACATTGCAATAACAGCTGTTTTGTGATGCAAAACCTACGCTATTAGAAGGCAAAAGAGCCGCTTTTGGAATGCAGAACAATAGGTCTTGCAATGCACTGACAACAAGTAGATTACACGACAACTGTATTTGTGGGAAATATTTACAGTCCATCGTGTTCTTCTCTTTCAACAAATAAAGTTGCTGTGTCTGTGTTTCGGCAGTCTCGGTATTTCGGTCGGGCAACAGAAAACAGCTCTAAACGACAACCCATTAATTTGAAACTGACAGTATGAATATTCAAGATTATCTTTACGAAGCGATGTTTCACAGAAAGAGCATCAGGAAGTTTAAAGACGAAATGCTCGATAACAATGTTGTACGGAGCGTAGAAGAAAGAATAAAACAACTACGCCCACTCTTTCCGGAAGAACAGATAGTCTTCCGTATACTTTCCGACGACCAGATTAAAGGGCAGGTTAAAGGCTCAACACATCATATAGCCGTCTATGCAAAACAAGGTCTGAAGTCTTATGTCAATGCAGGGTTTATGATGCAGCAGATGGATTTATGGCTTTCGGCAAATGGTATGGGAAGTTGGTGGCATGTCAGTTCGAAACCCTCAAAGCAGTGGGGTGCTGTTGAGGGACTGCCTTTTGTGTTCCTCATAACATTTGGTATTGCGGACGAAACGTTATACAGAGAGCCTTCCGATTTTAAGCGTAAGCCCGTGTCGGAACTCACGAACTGTGCAGAAATACATAAGTTTGTAGAACCCGTAAGGTTTGCACCATCTGCTTTCAACCAACAACCTTGGTTCTTTACCTGCTGCGATGGCAAGATACTGATGTACTGCAAGAAGGCGAACTCCCTGCTTTCTTTGTTCTTTGGCAATATGTCTCGCCTGAACGCAGGCATAGGACTCTGCCATCTTTGGCTGGCTATTGAACATGAGGGCAAGTGCTTCCATGTGGAATGTGAAGGCAATGCGCCCTATCTTGGAAAGAAAATGGAATACATTTGCAGTATCAAAGACTAACCATAAGGCAGTCTTGGCTGACTTTAATAAAAATCATCTTTCAAAACGGAGCAATTCCTTTGTAAAGCCTGACCATCTATGTTGCTGATATGTGGACGGATGACAGGGGTGGAAATCATTCCATTCCTTCACGTGAGTTCGATGAAATAAAGACGATATGGATTCAGCAATATTCTTCTTCTGAATAAGTACTAAAATCGTAACTCCGTTACGCCAATTGTCGCAACGGGGTTACGACAGTTGTAGTAACGGAGTTACGGCAGATGTCGTTACGAAACAGATAGACACAGCTGCTCTCCAACACCGTGAATAGCGGTATTCTGATGATTGAAGAACGATGAACTCGTGCATGGGCAATTCGCCAAACTCACGTATTTACTTCTGCATTGTAATTTCTTCGTTGTTAGAGACGTGGTAAATCATGCTCCTATCCTTTTTCCACTGCCCGTTTTGCTTGTAGATGGGACTTTATAAACACAAATACGGTACTGCCCATTGTAAGGCAATCCCGCGAATATTGCTGTGCTTTGAAAAATCGTTTGTTCTGCAATGAAGCTTGAAATAACCACTTACTGGTGCTGCTCGCGCAACAAGTCGTTTACGGTCTTTACAGGATTGAAAGTAATTGCTGGCACTTCTACAAAAACGGTGTTCCAGTTGCTCATTGCTCCGTTCCAAAGACCGGGGAGTTCCAATGCCTTCAGCTCTTTTCCGTTCTTCGACTTGCTGCTGATGAAACCTGTGGCAGGGTCTACGAACTGTGGCAAATCGAACGGTTTTCCTGCATAGTCTTTCGTGGCGCAAACCAAGTCTACGGGGTTGAAGTGGGTTCCCTCCTTGAACATTCTCACCGATTCGGCGTCGTTGCTGTCTATCTGCGAACTTTCAAGTATCTGCAAACTGACGGTGTTATCGGCATTATAGGCATAGAACGGACCGCCACCGGGTTCGCCACTGTTCCGTACCATTCCGCAAACACGCATAGGACGGTTGAACTTTTCGAGCAGGTAGGCTGCCAATTCATCGTTGTTCAGCTGGTCGATGTCCTTGCGGCGACAGTGCAAATCGTTCTCCAAGAAGTTCTTCATACACTGCAGGTCGGCTGGCGTATGGTCGGCAGCCTTAAGCTTTCTGACGTATTCGAAAGTTTTTTCCTGCAACGTTACCAATACGCCTGCTATTACCTTCTTCCACGTTACGGTTTCAGGTTTCAGTCGGTCGGGCGTTACGTTGTCGATATTCTTAATGAATATCACGTCGGCATCTATGTCGTTAAGATTCTGAATGAGCGCGCCGTGCCCACCGGGGCGGAACAAAAGCGAGCCGTCGTCGTTGCGGAAAGGCGTGTTGTCGGGGTTTGCTGCTACGGTATCGGTGCTTGGCTTCTGCTCAGAGAAAGTAATGTAGAAGCGTGTATGGTACTTTTCCTCGTACATAGGTTGCTTTTGGACAGCCTTTTCCTTGAAAAGTTCGAGATGTTCGTGCGATACCGTGAAGTGAACGTGCGCCTCTGTACCGCACGCTGCGTATTGGGCAGCCTCAACAAGGTGTTCTTCCATTGCCGTGCGTTCGCCTTCGGCATACTTGTGGAATAGCAGTAGACCCTTCGGCAACTGCCCGTAGTTAAGTCCGTCGGTGTGCAAGAGTGTTGCTACAATGGCTTTATGGTTGCCTGCTTCCATGAGTTGCGCAATGTCTTTTCCGTGTGTAGTCCTGCACTTTTCGTTCAGTTTGTTGTAGAAAGCGAAATGTTTCAGATTGTCGAAAAAGAATTTTTCAAAGTCGGTTGTAGGCACTTCGTACGCTGCTTCAAGGAATGCGAAAAGGTTTTTGAACATTCTGCTGGCTGCCCCAGAGGCAGGAACAAACTTCACCACCTTGTGTTTTTCGGCTTTGTAGCTGTCCCAAGCTGTTGTAAATTGCTTTACTTCGTTTTCCTTTAAACGCACAACGCCATTGCCAACCGTGGCTGCGCTCTCTATTTTAAGGAAAGGAAAACCGTTTTTAAAGTCGGCAAGTTGCTTTTCAAAGTCGGAAACCGCAATGCCTTTTGAGTTCAATAATAGTTCGTCTTGCTTTGTTAACATAACAGTATAAGTTTTTATGTACTAAGATGCAGCAACGGAACAGGGGTGCCGCAATTGTTGTCTCTTTCGCAAATTTACTTACTTTTTCTTAATTTAGAGAACAATCAGCCGTTTTTTTGTACCTTTGTATTGTATTATTAAAGGCATCTAATATGATTTTTACAGACGACGAGCTAAAAAGTTTTCATGCTCTTACCGAGGAATTGAACGAAGAGTTGGCAGACTACGTAACAGAACAAGACAAGGAAAAGCTGGCCTCCTACATTAAATTAATGGAAGAAAAGGGAGCTATGGGACGCAATGTCTTCGGTCTGAGCGAACTGCTTTGTGCTATGCAGACATCGCTGATAGCCGTTCGCAACATCGGACTGAAACGTGACTCAGTATTTGCTGTTGTGCTGTATACAGGTTATGAAAGTGGCGCACTGGATATAAAGCAAATAGAAACCGATTTCGGCAAGAGTGTCGCACAGATTATTCAAGGATTGGCACGCATTCAGAACCTGTATAAGAAGAATCCTATCATCGAGAGTGAGAATTTCCGCAATCTCTTGCTTTCGTTTGCAGAAGACATGCGCGTCATACTGTTGATGATTGCCGACCGCGTGAATCTGATGCGACAAATACGCGACACCACCAACAAAGAGGCACAACGACAGGTCGCAGAGGAAGCAAGCTATCTATATGCACCGCTCGCTCACAAGTTAGGTCTCTATCAACTGAAGAGCGAACTCGAAGATTTGTCGCTGAAATACTTGGAGCACGATGCCTATTACCACATAAAAGAGAAGCTGAACGAAACGAAAAAGGCACGCGATGCCTACATAAAGGAGTTCATAGAACCTGTCAGCAAGGAGCTTCAGAATGCAGGATTGCGCTTTCATATAAAGGGCAGAACGAAGTCGATACACTCCATCTGGCAGAAAATGAAGAAGCAGAAGTGTGCGTTTGAGGGCATATACGACCTGTTTGCCATAAGAATCATCTTGGATTCACCAGCTCAAAAGGAGAAAATGCAATGCTGGCAAGCCTACTCTATCGTAACAGATATGTATCAACCCAATCCGAAACGCCTGCGCGATTGGATATCCGTGCCCAAATCGAACGGCTACGAGTGTCTGCACATTACGGTTTTGGGACCTAATAGCAAATGGGTGGAGGTGCAAATACGCACCGAACGTATGGACGAAGTTGCCGAACACGGCTTGGCAGCGCACTGGCGATACAAGGGAATACAGGCAGAAGAAGGAATGGACACGTGGTTGGCGTCTATCAGAACGGCATTGGAGGCAGGCGACAACTTAGAAGTGATGACGCAGTTCAAGCGCGACCTGTACGACAAAGAGATTTACGTGTTCACGCCGAAAGGCGATTTGCTGAAGTTTCCTAAAGGTGCTACCTTGTTAGACTTTGCCTATCACATTCATTCAAAGATTGGAAACCAATGCGTTGGTGGAAAGATAAATGGCAAGAATGCCTCTATAAGAACCGAACTGCACAGTGGCGACACCGTGGAAGTAACGACGTCAGCCACGCAAAAGCCGAAACAAGAATGGCTGAACATAGCAAAATCAGCTCGTGCGAAGTCGAAAATACGCCTTGCACTGAAGGAAACGCAGGTGAAAGAGGGCGTGTATGCAAAGGAAATGCTCGAAAGAAGGTTCAAGAACAAGAAGATTGAAATAGAGGAACAAACGCTTTTCCACCTTATAAAGCATCTTGGATTCAAGGAAATTACGGAGTTCTACAAGCAGATAGCCGACGAAAAGCTCGATGTAAACAACGTGATAGAAACGTATCAACAGCTCTACAATCAGACACACAACCAGAATACGCAGAAGGAAACTGAAAGTGCGGAGAAGTTCGAGCTTGCCAATGAAACGGCAGAACTGCTGAAGAGCAACGAAGACGTGCTCGTAATAGACCAGAATTTAAAGGGCATCGACTTCTCGCTGTCGAAGTGTTGCAACCCTATTTATGGCGACCCCATCTTCGGATTCGTTACCGTGAACGGCGGAATAAAGATACACCGAGAGGACTGTCCCAACGCTCCCGAACTGCGCAAACGCTTCGGCTACCGTGTAGTGAAAGCCAAATGGAGCGGCAAAGGCGGGGCAAATTACAGCATAACGCTGCGCATTATAGGGCACGATGATATTGGAATAGTGAACAACATTACCAATGTGCTGTCGAAAGAAGAGAAGGTTGTGATGCGTTCCATCAACATTGACTCGCACGACGGCCTGTTTTCGGGAAACCTCGTTGTGCTGATTGAAGACACATCGAAGCTGAACGCGCTCATAAAGAAGCTGAAAAATATAAAGGGAGTAAAACAAATTATAAGGTTATAAGCTGCAAATTCTTTCTCTCAGTTGCTTTAATTATTGGATAGGAAACGGTGTCCTCAATATGAGACAATGGGAATGCTGGTCTGGTCATGAATTCTCTGATGGCTCATAAACATGATTTATTTATTAAAGCGAATGCCACAAGCAATGTAATGGCTTTCGTTCCCGTCGTTGGCACAGTCATGGTTTTGAGTTTTCTCTTCGTGTTCCACGCAGTCGCAGTAGTAATTTCTATTCTGTTCTTTTAGGCTTGATCCGTAGTGAAAGCAAAGAACGTGTAAGATTATTTAATCTTCTTTACACCAAAGTCTTACCCAGGGCAGATAGGTGAAATATCTGGAGCTATCTATGGGCGCAATTATAGTAAACAGCAGGTGTCTTACTTGAACAATAGTTGCCGTGAAGACGTTGGACAATAGCTCGTTATTCAGCATTATATCGATGGAAGCCACTTTTGTAGCCAGATAGGAAAAGAAATCAGACAAGTCTGCACTTTCCCTTAGTATGTGCAGGCAACAATGGCAGACGAATGCTATCAGGGAACTTTCGCTGTGAAAGAAGAAGTAAATATGCGGGGTAGTTCGGTTCGTTACATCACAGAAGTTCTTAGATTGAACACGTAAACTATTATGTAGAACAGTTGAACAAGGAGGATATACATTGGAAATAGTTTGCTGCAAAACATCAGACCGCTCGAAATAGAGTTGTATATCTCCGAGAGCGTCTTTAATTTTCCACATGCTATACCATACGACAGAGAGGAAACAACGACAATGAGCGATAAAGCCGGAACAAGACTTGAAGAAAAGCTGCTTGGAAACAAACTGCCTGTAACGCTTAGCAAGGGTGCTTCCGGCAACATGGTAAACACAATGCTTAGGGCTATGAAACACAAGAAACCGAACAGGACCAGCCTTATGCCTACCCGTTCTCTATAGCGGAGTTCTGAAAAGCTACAGTGTCGGCGCAGCAATTTACACAATATGTTGTGAAGTCCACTCGTCTTATACACGCCCCAATCGATAGAAAGAAGCATCAGCCATACAAGCATATTATTCTTCAGGTTGTTGGTAAACTGTCCGGCAAACCACCGAAGACCTCTGCCGCTCAATAAAGAATTGATATTGACCTCGGGGAAAGCTGCAGTTATTAGCCATGAACTGAACACAATTAATAACTGCAGCACTATCAAGCCTAATGCTATAGTCCCGTATTTATTCTTCATCTGAATGCAGATTGTCTATGTCTATGATTCGTAACTCTAAGGCACGCACTACCAATCGGGTTGCATTTATGCTCATTCCCTTACGCTCGCTGCCAAACAACTTCTGTACAAGTTCGTTCTGCCGCTTCTCCAGACTCTTTACCCCGAAAGGCATACCGCGCAAGTTCGTAATCTGTTCTTTCGTATAACCTAATGCCAAATGCCGTAGAAAGCGTTCATCGTATTCGTCTATTTCGTAGTCTATCAGGGCTTCCTGGTGCATCAGTTCGTTGTTAATGCTGTTCTTGAATCTCTCTACTATCTTTTGCAGTATGGGCTGATTGAAGACCAGACGCTTTCCGCTCATTACGCTCGATACGTCGCCACGCGTAAGCAGTTCTCCGCTCTTCAGGCAAATACCATCGGCACCTGCGTCCAAAACGTCTACCCAAAGTTTCTCGTTCAACAGCTCGCCCGTAAATATCAGTACTTTTAGGTTCGGGTACAGCTCTTTCGTCTGTCTGCAAATTTCGACACCAATGGTCGTTGAACCTCCCAGTCCTAAATCTAACAACACTAAGTCCGGCAATTCTGCCTTCATCAGTTTCCAGTAGGCAATTTCGTTTTCGGCAGTGCCTATTATGTGTGCTTCTGGTATTTCGTTACGAAAGATACCTTCTGTGCCCTTTAGCTCTAAAGGTACGTCTTCAACAATAATTACTTTAAAATTCTCCATATTCTTTATTGTTCTTTTTTGCTTGCGATAATGTTATACTAAGTGTGGTGCCTCGTTCCGTATTATGAGCTATAATGCCACAACGATGCCGGTTGAAGCATTCGCCATTCTCGCGCACTATTTGTTTGCAAACCATATATGGCACGTGCTTTATGTCGGGTGCAAACAGGTTGACGCAAGCCTCGTCGGATAGTTGCAACTGCGACATGTACAAATGGAATACTATATATTTGGGCGATAAGTCGTCGATGTCTACTTTTATACTCTCTCCTCCGTCTTGCTTCTGCAGCAATTCGAATAAATATTTCAACAAGTCTACATCGCCTAAGACCACGAGCTTTCCCTTTTCGGGCGACAAGAGTTGCATATTCTTGGCAAGCAGCGTGCTCGCTTCTATTCTGCCATACATAGGTTTCAGCATAGAAGCCTGCTGTATGGCTTGCTTGCTTAGCGTAGAATAAAGTTCCTTATAGTATGCCGACAACTCGTCAATGGTATCTAACTCGGCATCTCTTTTAGAAAGAAGCTGACCAATCTTTGAAGGATAATACATGGTTTCGTGCTTCAGTGTGGAGAGACAGTTGTCTAAGATGTTGTTGCTTACGTGCAGTCTGTTGCTTTCGAGTTCCATTCTGTGCAGCTCGTCTTTCGCCAGCTCTATATTGGTGGAGCTTTCATTATAGCTGATAACAGACTTTTCCAACGCATCGTTAACTTTCTTTGTAATTTCTTTCAGGCTCTCGGGGAACTTATTTGTTGCTATGGTTCTTATCATCTGTTGCTTTTCGGCAAGCGTATTGTTGCTTAGAAGTATTGCGTTTATCTGTCGGATACTCTCAACATACGACTGGTATCGGAACCGTTGCCGATAGTACATAAAGTAATACAAAGGGAAAATGGAGAGCAGAAGCAGTATCAGCAGAACAATGGCTACATTCTTGTTCGATTCTGACCGCTGCATCATTCGGCAATATGCGCTTAGGTTCTTGTCGGCTGAATTCTCTTTAAACAATAAGGTATAAACGTTGTTGTTGTATTTGTACAGGTCCCAGTCATGCAAAGCCAATGCCGCAACGGCGCTCTCGTTGCGGATGTCAAGTATAATGCTGAAATTCATTGGTAAGTTTTCGTGCAGCCAATACACCTCGGCAGGTATTATGTTGTCATCGGCAATACGTTTCATCAGGTGTCTGCCATTGGGCTGCAGTTTCAGATAATACTTATTCAGGTAATACCGGCAAGTATCAGAGAAATCTAAAGTGCGCTTATAAGTTCCTTTTATATTGCTGAAATAGGCAGAGTCTGCATAACGGTTTGCCATGTCGAGTTCGTGTAGAAATGTATTGTGTACGTTCGGTTGCGCATTCGCATAGGTCTTGAAGTCGCTGCCATACGATGAAAGCGAGGTTGTAAACAGGAAGATTGAAAGCAAGATACGGACAACTCCTTTAGGAAGACGGAAATAGAACCTGCTACCTTTTCCCGGTTCGCTGTCAACGCCTATCATGCAAACTGAAAAGAGCCTGCTTACCTTCTTGTATTTATTGATAATTCCATTGCAGTTCATAAGACCGAATCCATGCGACCTCTCGTTTTTGTTGTCTACAATAGTCTTTCTATCGAAGATATGGCTCGCTGTCTCGGCATTGATGCCTATTCCTGTATCTTTCACAGATATCTCTACAAAATCGGGGCTCTCGCAGGCAGATATAGATACGGTGCCATTTGGAGGTGTGAACTTTCGGGCATTCTCCGCCAGTGTGTTTAGCATGAACAAGGTAAGCACCTTGTCGGCTTTCACGGTAGACTGTGTTCTCTCGATATTTAATGTTATGCCTTTCAGCTGGAAACCCATCTTGGACTTTGCTACGATATCGAATACCTGCTGCAACGGAAAGCTCTCGATGTGCAGGGAGAGTTCTCCTTGTTGCAGCTGAATCCATTGCGTCAGCACATTGTTATAATTGTTTATGTCGTCGGTAAGCTCTGCTATATAGGCATAACGCTCATTGCGCAACACATCGGTTTCTTTATTCTTTTTCAATAGGCTAACTTCATGAACCATTCTGTCTATTAAAGGATTTAGCGTATTTACAAGAAACAGCTTAGCACGTCTTTCTATGTTTCGCTTCTTGTCCTTCACCACATTGGCATATGCTATGTCGCAGACTTCCTGTACTTCCTGATACTCTTCGTTTAGCTTCTCAAGTTCTTTCTTGTTCCTGGCTTGCCATTCTTCTAAAGGTGAAAGAAGGTCTTTCAACGAATTTCCATCTGCTTTTCTTTTCTTTAAATAGTGGAATAGCAGAAGCAAGCCGACAACAAGGACTATCATCAGTAGTACTGCAGCTATCATGAGGTTCAACTGGTGCGAGCTCTTCTCAAGTATTCCGGCACGCGATTCCAAATACCTGTCTTGTCGTGTCTGTTCCTGCAGGTCGAGATAGATGTTTCGGTTAAAGTCGCTTCCTTGTTTATCATTGACTGCTGCATAGACTACACTTAATTGCTCACGGATAGAAGCTATCAGGTCGGGTGCCTGATTAATGGCCCTGTTCCTTTCCAGTGCATCTTGCAGGCAGACGATAGCTGACTGATAATCTTTTATCTGCCAATAGCACGATGCCAACGTGCGGAAAGCACTTGCTATCTGGTAGACATCTCCATACCTGATGAACAAATCGGTTGCCCGTTCGGCCAAGTTCCCGGCCAGCAAGCTGTCGGGTACGTTGTCTGTATTTATAAATCGTATGGACGAATAGTTGTCTTCTATCAGTTCATCGCGCTCCGCAGACAGCAGATGCTCGCTTAAGCCTTGCAACGAGTTTGCCTGCCAATACACATTGCCCGTCTGTTGTGCCGTTATGAAGCAGCGCATCAAGTAATCGAATTCCTGCTGTACAACCTCCTTCTGCGTTCCATTGCTCAGGACACCTCCCGCTCCAATATTATAAAGATATTTAAGATATTGCGCAGTATCTTCGCGGGCTATCTGTTCTTCGTTTACGGATTCCATGGCTTGTGCCGACAGATTGCGCAGACCTACATAATAATAATAGGTGGAAGAGACGATGCTGAATTCGGAGTTGGCATAAACCATGCGCTTGCGCAGATGTTCCGTCAGCAAGTCTTCTTCTTCGGCAATGCGCCTTTGCCGCCTAAGAGCCTTCTCCCTGTAATCGTAGAAATCTTTGTTCTTCGACTCCCGTTGGCACAGGCGCATCAATTGTACGTCGGCAACCAGAAGTTCCACCTGGTTGTCCGTAATGGAAAGAACACTGTCGAGCTTCTCGTAAGCCTTCTTGTAATCCATTCTCACAATGTCGACAAACGCCAGGTTGTTCAATGCTTCTGCCTTTCCTGCATCATAACCTTTCGACAGGTGCAATGCCCTGACTGCATAGACGTATGCCGAATCAATATTGCGATAATGAAAAGAATAGGAAAGACCGTTCAGCCTGTCCACTTTCTCTTTGTCTGTTCGTGAACAAGCTGAAAAAAAGGAACACAGAACAAACATGGAAATATGTATGAAGCATGTTCCGAATCGATTTCCTATTACTCGCAAGATGGTTCCCGTATTTAATTTGATACAAAAATACAAAAGAAAACTGAATAAAGCACGAAAACATATTTATTTTTATAAGCTGGTTCTAAAAACCACCTTGCCGGATTTTGCATTTTCAATAGTACCCCTCGTGTTTATTGATGGCTGCGAAGGCAGTGAAAATAGTTTACATATTCAAGACGAATATAATCTTTTTTCAGGAACGAATATACTTATTTTTCAGAAGATATATATCTTCCAGGAAAAAGGTATATACTTTTCAGGCAAAAACATTATACTTTTCATACAAAAAGTATATACTTTCTTGGTAAAAAGTATATACTTTTTTCTGAAAGAAATAATGTTCTTGTATATATCTGATATTCAATTAATTATACTTTCTCCCACAATCAGGGAAAACGCATTATAATTTCTTCCTGTTCATAATCTCTTTCCTTTTATAATTGCTACCTTTGTATGCTATGAGTATAGCAGAACAAAAACACAGCAGAGAGCAGTTAGTCATCATTTCCGGTGAGATAGCCCGCCACGACACCCGTATGGAGCGTTGCAGGATACATGATGCACAGACCATCTTTCAGGGAAATGATGGAAAAGGTAAGCAAAAAGAAAGACTTATAATGTGTTTTCCCTGTACTGAGGTTTATAATAAAGGTACGATGGTTTCGAAAAGAAAGAATATCAGCATTTAAAAATGTAACCTATTTTCATGACACAGACAGCTTGTAACCGGGTAAGGAATGCTATGAAGAATATACCATATTTACATGCAAAGTGCATTCCCTCACTTTAGCACCATTGCTAAAAGAACTTAGCACCGATGCCGGACAATCCGGGCAACGGTGCTAAACCAATTGACTTTTGTATATCTATGGATAGACAAACCTGACGTTATGGTTCCGCATGCTGGTTCTACATACCTTCCTCTTCTGCCATTTCCAGTTCTGTCTTGGGTTTTCCTTGTGGTTGTTTTTCTGCATCGTCGCCTTCGGTATCCAGCTGAACTGACGACGTTATCTTTACTGCGCCCAAGTTGTTTATGGCTACATCAATCGGAATAAACTCGTCGCTGTTAGGGTCGGGCGAACCTACGCTGGCACCAAACTTTAGGTTGTTGCCTTCAACCTTATCGAACATAAAGCCTATGAAAGCACCTTCCCTGCCATATTTGTTGTCGGTGAACTGCCTGAAATCGCCTTTCTGGAACGTGCGCTTAAAGAATTCTGTCCCATCGGCACGTGTAATCACGACCTCGACCTTATTGTCGTAGTACTTCTTTCCATCACTGTCGGTAACCATGGGAAGCCCCTTGTCGGCACGACGCTTAATAACGATCGTATAAGAATTGCCCAGCCATTCCACCTGTTTCTTATATTCGAAATCAGAAAGCTGTTGCGGTTCGTGCGACGACACTGTTTGTGGCCTTATCTTGGTTATGATGTTATCCGTCTTTTTTTCTTTCTTACAAGAGGTTGCAGACATCAAGAGTAGTCCGCACAATAAAAGCAACGATGTGTTTCTTATAATTTTCATCTGACAAATATTATATATGTGTGCATGCAAAAGTAGTGATTTTTCTGAAATCAACCAAACAGCACACAAGTTAATCTATTTTGTATCAAGCGTTATATGGTACAAGTTTGCATACGCCCCGTCCAAGTGTGCAAACGATACAACCACGGCAAAGCTGTCGCCCGCCTTATTGTGCATGGGGTGATCCAACACGAAATTGCCATTCATTGAACGGTAATCGCCTCCGCCAAGCAGTCTGTAGCCATACGAAAGAACCTCTCCGGCAAAGTTCAGCATCTCTTCTTCCGACCACGTATAGAGATTTACACGCTGTGCCGTGAAGCGATTGCCCATTCTTACGCCCCAGAACCCCATCTGCCGGGGCTGTTTTCCGGTAACTATGTCTTTGTTTGCATCCTCGTCGTACTGCATGTTATGGCTGTAGGTCAGTTCTTCCTGCGCTCCGTAACCTTTTATTACTTGAGCCAATGTCAGTCCGTACGAGGCTCCTATGCCATCGAAGAAATGCATCTCATTGGTGCGCAGGTCTCCACCTGCTAATAGTTCGTATAATGGTCCAAACCTAAACTGCTTGTCGTTGCGTGTTACATTGCTCTTCTCTGCCGAAGTTGCAGAAATATCTTCGGCAGGAGGATACCTCACGTTTCTTGCAAAGTCGGTTGTAGCCGTGTGTTCGGATTCAGCAGTCTGAGAGGATTTGGGATTTGTGGAACGGTATCTCTCCACAAAATCGTCTTTCCCCGTAGCCTTGTTTATGTATTTGTCGGTACCACCGGCATGTTCACTCACCCTTGTTCCATTCTTCCAAACCGCAGTATACTCCAGTTTCCCATGTTCTGAATAAGTGTACGTTGTTCCGTTCAGCACTCCGTTCGTATAGTTCAGCTTCATTCCTACATTTCCATTAGCAAAGAACGACACCGCCCTTCCGTTGGCTTTTCCATTGCTGTACGTCATTATAGATTCTATTCGTCCCGATTTATAGAACGTAAGCGCAATGCCTGTAAGTACCGTTTGCTTGTCATCTACTTTATTAATACTTATATAATGCTTTTCTGCATAGAGCTGCCCCGTAATGTAATAGTCGTAAAACACTTTCTGTCTCTGCCTGTCTACAGTCAGCACACGATAATAAGCAGCTTGCTTAGCCGAGCCTACACCCTTCCAGTTACGATTGTAGAAGATGGCATTCTTAGGAATACGGTATTTCACACGCTCTTGTGCCAATAGTGAAAAAGGCGACAACAGAATAACAAGAAATAAGAGAAATCGTTTCATAAACTCTTTATATTTGGTGTGCAAATATACAAAAGAAGTTGAAGACCACAGTTGCTTCACCCGTCTTTTTTCACCTTTCTATGCCTCCGTCCTATCTTATCAGATGTTCTTTGCCTTATTTACAACAAATACACCGACAAGAATAAGCGCACTGCCAGCATAGGCAATGGGTGTCATTCGCTCGTTCAGAACAAGTGCACTCGCTATTACTGTGGTTACGGGATTAAAGTAAATATAGTTAGAAGCACGCAATGCGCCTAATCGTGTAATGACCCACGCCCATGCAGCAAAGCATACAAACGATGCAACAACACCAAGATAAAACAGATTAAAACCAATTTCGGGTGTAAACAATTGTGCGAACGGAATCGTCCAAGGGTGCACGGCAAACACAGGCAGTATGGTTATCAGTCCGTAAAAAAACACTTTACGCGTGATAAAGAAGGGGGAATAATGCGATGCAAAGTTCTTCATTACCAACGAATAGATTGCCCAACTCGTAGCTGCAGCCAATGCAAGAAGATCGCCCAAAGGGTCGAGATGCAGTACAAAATGACCATTAAATATAACAAGAGCCACACCCAACAAAGCAAGCACAGAACCTATGGCAAGTGGAAGACTCGCCTTTACGCTCTTAAGGAGCAACAAAGCCAAAATAACCGTAACCAACGGAGTGGTGCAAACAATGAAACTAACGTCGTTTGCAACGGTTAGCTTTAAGGCATAGTTCTCTGTAAGGAAGTAAAGCGAACTGCCAAAGATGCCCAATAGCAGCACTACGAGTTCGTCTTTCAGTGTATCACAAAACAGTTTCTTGGGCGAAATGAACCATATACATATATAACCCAACAAGGTTCGTAACACGTATATTTCTTCAGGAAGTAATCCTCGGTCTATCAATACACGTGTATTAACAAACGTTCCTCCCCATATCATTACTACCATCAATGCTACAATGTGAGCGAGCAATCCGCTCGGCTTAACACTATTAGAGATTTCGTTGTTATTCATAGGTGCAAAGATACACAGATTTTGTTAATGATGGTGGTTAATGTGCAAGATATAATTGAGCACACAACTATATATAGAGTATAAACACTATGCGTGCTATATATAAAAATAATACTTTAAAAACATTATTAATTTCGTTTCAATACAATGTGTGCTGTACTTTTCAATTCGCTTGGTCTAACATTCACGCTGTCGGTTAAATCTTTTACCCACGAATCAGCTGCAAAGTTAAGTGTTCTATGACGCTGAATGAAGTACAAGGCAGACTTATTCTCAGCAGTTGCAGAATTTAAAGAGTGAGCTTGCAAGGTCGTGTTATCGTTCTTAATAGTAGCTTTCCCACCGGAAGTAGCAATCGAATCATCTTTCATTTCAATCGGTCCACTATAATCGTAACGCTCTCGTGCCGTTTCTATATCAACCTCTATATACAATGTTTTATCGTCAGATACGTGAGCAGAACCATTCATTCTACAATATTTATCGACGTTTTCTTGTGTCGTTTCAGAGTGTTTCATCGTCTTAAATTCGAACACTGGCATTGCGTAAGGTTGCCAATAAGCTTTAAGCCACGCATCAAGACCAGGACAAAAGCCCAAGAAGACAGCTTTAATCATCTTCGTTGGAAAATGTTTTATCTCTTCTGCAAACATTTCCTTGGTAACTTTCTTATTAGGAAACTGCGATTTTAGGAAGTCGTAAAAGTTCAATAACAAGTCTGTTTGGTTTACCAATATCCATTGTCGTGTCCCCCACTCTACCTTTATAACAGGCTTTATGCGCTGGAAAGTCTGCTGAATCTGTTCTACAAGCAACTTGTCTTCCTCAACTGTAAAACTCTTTGGTATTGCTACCTTCGTTATATTGAGTTCGAGAGTAGTGTTGTTTTCATCTGTTTCCAATACTTTCAAACTGAAGTCATTGCTCAACTCGTCATCGAAAGACTGAAGTGGGAACATAAAAGACACATCGTTGAACAGCCAATCATCTTTATAATGCCAGTCTAAGTTAGCCACATAACTATAAGAAGCACTTTGCCCGACAACGAATTGCGGGCAATAGTACTGCTTATTTTGCGCCGTAGATACAAGTGCTATAAGAGAAAGCAAGACGAAAGACAATAACTTTTTCATCTAAAAGACTTTTATCTTACATCACTTCCATTGTCCAGTTGTGCGTATCCTCTATGGTTCCATATTGTATTCCACGCAGTGTTTCGTATAATTTCACTGACCATGGACCTGGCTTATCGCCGAAGTTGTAAGTCTTTCCTTTCTCCAAATCGTCCAAACGAGAGATTGGCGAGATGACCGCTGCTGTGCCACAAGCTCCCGCTTCCTCGAAAGTAGCAAGTTCTTCTGCAGATATTGGGCGACGCTCTACAGTCATTCCAAGGTCTTCGGCTATCTGCATCAAGCTCTTATTCGTAATAGATGGCAATATGGAAGTAGACTCCGGAGTGACGTAAGTGTTATTCTTGATACCAAAGAAGTTGGCAGCACCGCATTCGTCCACATACTTCTTCTCCTTGCAATCAAGGTAAAACTCAGAAGCATATCCCTTTTCGTGAGCTATCTGGTTAGCTTTTAAAGAAGCTGCATAGTTTCCTCCTACTTTGTAAGTACCGGTTCCCAATGGAGCTGCACGGTCAAAATTACGCATAATTACATACGGATTTGTAGAGAAACCACCTTTAAAATAAGGACCAACCGGAGTTACAAATATCAACAGTAGGTACTCTTCTGCAGGTCGGACACCCACTTGTGCACCCGTACCAATGAGCAATGGACGAATATAAAGCGTAGCACCGCTCTCGTAAGTAGGTATGTATTCCTGATTTAAGCGTACAACTTTCTTCACCATTTCTATAAAAAGACTTGTTGGTGGCTCTGGCATTACAATACCACGACATGTGCGTTGCAACCTGGCAGCATTCTCTTCTGGACGGAACACACGTACTTTTCCATCAGAACAGCGATATGCCTTTAGTCCTTCGAAAGCTTCCTGACCATAGTGCAAACACGTTGCAGCCATATGTATATTTATGTTTTCGTCGGAAGATACTTCTATTTCTCCCCACTTACCATCACGATAGTAACACCGAACATTGTAGTCGGTTTTCTGGTAACCAAACGAAAGGTTTTCCCAATCTATTTTCTTCATAATCTTAAACTTTGTGCCTCGTTCCTGTTCTCCATATCAGCGAACAACAAGAACTTGGCGGTTAGTAATTGTCCATTGCCTTTATTTGTTGTTTAAGTTTCTCTGTTATTCCGTTTCGAGTAACTTCTTTATTTCTTCATCAGTATGTGCCAGTTTGTCCTTGCACACTTTTATTAACCCCTGAGCTTTCTTTAACTCGCTTGCCAACGTATCAATATTCATGTCGCCACGTTCCATTTTCCCAACAATGGCTTCCAGTTTTGCAAGTGCTTCTTCGTATTTCATACTTTATTCGTAATTGTTTATTTCTTCACTACCGACGTTATTGTGCCAGTTTCAAGGCGTGTCGTAATTTCGTCGCCTACTCTTAGCTCGTTTATATTGCGCAACACATGACCGTCTTTATAGGTTAAGCTATAACCTAAATGCAACATTCGTTCGGGGTTTACAGCCTCGATGCGTTGCGACAGCAGTTGTAGCCGATGCTGTTCTGCCATAAATTTATTCGTTACAGCTGGTATAATTTTATTAGAAAACAACTCTATATTCATTCGGCATTGCTGCAAGTACAACATAGTACGTTGCAAAAGCGCATGCCAATAGTTGTCCAATCGTGCATCTTCTCTATTCTTGACCATTGAGAAGAGTATGGGAATACGCGCAGACAGCTGTTGCAAATGCAATTTTTCATGCTGAATTGTATGTTCCACAATGTGCTGAATAGATGTTTGCGCCTGCTCTATACGATGCAATGTAGTATCCAGATGGTCTATTAAAAAAGCTGCAGCAGCTGTTGGGGTCTTAACTCTTGTATGTGCCACCATATCAAGAATGCTCTCGTCGCGTTCGTGTCCGATGCCTGTTATGATAGGTAAAGGAAAGTTTGCCACATTCTCTGCCAATACCAACGTATCGAAACCGCTAAGGTCGGCAGTAGCTCCGCCACCACGAATGATGACCACGCAGTCGAATTCGTCTTCTCGTTCGTTTATTTCGTTCAACGCCGCAACAATGCTTTGCTCCACTTGTTCGCCCTGCATAATTGCTCCGAAGAGTTCCGTCTGAAAGCTAAATCCATACTCATTGCCGTACAACTGGTTGCAAAAGTCGCCATATCCTGCTGCCGAAGCTGAAGAAATAACGGCGATGCGCTGTGCAAACAAAGGCAGGTGCAGCTCTCTCTGCAGGTCGAACACGCCTTCTGCCTTCAGCTGCGCGATGATTTCGTGCCGCTTGCGTGCCATATCGCCCATTGTATATTCGGGATTAATATCGTCTACTATCCACGAAAAGCCATACTGCGCATGAAACTGAGCGTGCACTTGCACCATTATCTGCAAGCCTGCACGAAGCTGTACGCCTGCGACACGTTCGAAATGAGGTCCTATCATCAACCAGGAAGAACGCCAACACTTGGCAGAAGCACGTGCTATGGGTATATTGGTACTTTCGTCTTTCTCTATCAGTTCCAAGTAAAGATGCCCCCTGCTCTCTCTTGCTTCCGAAACCTCAGCTTCGACCCAGTATGATTGTGGCATAGCAACGTTGATGAGTTCGGCAACCAAAGAGTTGAGTTCGTATAGCGTTAGCGCTTTTTTCATAATGTGTATAGTCCTTTCATTCGCAAAGATAAGAATAAAATTAGAATAAAACTACAATGGTATTAAAAATCTTTTATTTTTCCAACACGGTCTTCAGTCCATGATGACGGAAAGCGATAAAAACATTCTCGTTTTACTGTAGCAACCCCGCACGCTTAACACAGCCTATTTACACAGCAACCACAAAAGGGCTTCCAAGTAACGGAAACTAAATGGGAACTATCTATTTTATGAACGAAAAGAGAGAAATATGCCTGTAAATATTTTTTACAAACGTAACTGTTACGTAATCATCTCATCGTCAGCGCATTCCAAAACCTATTGTTCTGCATTCCAAAAGCGGCTCTTTTGCATGGTAAAAACGTAGGTTTTACAGCGCAAAAGAGCCGCTTTCGCAATGTCAAAACGTAGTTGTCACTTTTTAACAATGTTATCTTTACAAAATTGTAGCGTAAATATAGGGGGACGATTCTTTGCCTTCATCATATTTAGGCTGCTTCTTCTTTTGTTTGGGAACGTGATAAATCACACCCCTACCTGCCATTCTGCATTATATTTTTCCTTAATAAACAGCAACTACCCCATAGTTTGTATTCATAGAAACCAAGCCAATGGCATTAGCATTTCGCAAAGGTTTGCTGGAAAAACACGATGCGAAGAAGGTTGCGGGCATTTACAATGCGCTGGGCCTGTGCCTGATAGGCAGGACAAGCAAGCAGCTGTTCCACGTTGGCACTGTAATACGTGCTGTCTGCAACACCCTCTTTTAGCAGGTTGTTGCCCAAGCACATATATTTCGTATTGCGGAAAGCAAAGGGTGCAAGCGTAGCCAATATGTCGTCGTGGCTTCCCCAACGATTGGTCATGCTACGATAGCTTTCTTTACGAAGATAAGGTGGCAGGTAGATATAGAGCGGCACAGAACGCTCCCAACGCTTGTCTACCTGTGTGTAATCGAGAATAGAACGCACGTTATGGTCGCCCGATATGATGACAATGGTGTTTTCAGCAGCCTTCGATTGCTTGAATTTATCGAGGAAGTCGCCCAAGGTTTTATTGGCATAACGAAAGCCGGTGATATACTTTTGCAACACTTCGTGGTTCTTTTCAGCAAAGCACTCATTATTATAATAGTCGTCTGGCACTGCCTTCAGCTGCACATCTTTGGGAAATTCAAACGGCGGGTGGTTGGTTGTAGTCATACACAGCAGCATTTGCGGCTTAGCTGTATGCTGGTCTAACCGTTCCTGTATGCTGCGGAAAAGATAATGGTCGAACACTCCGATGCTGTTATACTCGTATTCAGGGTGCTGCTCTTTCAGTGTGAACTTACCCGTAACTTTCGTGAAGTGTTGGTATTTCAGTGCTTCGGCACAGTTTTCCCACGCTACGTCCATACCCGAAATAAACTCTGTGGTGTAGCCACTTTCGTTAAAAGGCAACGCTACCGACGACGGCAAGCAATGGAAACGATAGGGCGATGAGAAGAAACGAGGAAACGGAACACTGCTCACGATGTTCTCAATGGAAGCGATTGTGCCGTTGCCTACCGACTGGAAATTGCGAAAGAGCAAATCTTCTTTTAAATGGCGGCGCATTCCAAGCAGCATATCGCAGCGGCGACTGTCTAAATTCATCAGGTAGTTGCTCCAACTTTCCTCATAGATTATCAGCACATTGGGCTGTTTGTGCTTCATCGTATCGGGCACAGTGCGGAACAATGCCGTGCGCAGGGCAGCCAAAGTGTCGCCCTGCAAACGTATCGTATCCGAGTTTGTGTAAACGTTTATGGCCTCTTGCAGCGACTTGAACTTATATTCGGAGAGCAAACTCTCGATGCTACGAAAGGCAAAAGCATTTTTCTTTTCCTTCACAGCCTTCTTCAACATATAGGCGGCGTTGGGCACAAGGTCGTTAATCTGCTTACTGCTCGAGACAAACGAGTCTTCTACCTGCAAGGGGAAACGCCATACCGACCCACGAAGGCATACCACTTCGGCAACTAAAAACAGAACGATGAGGACGATGGTTTTGCGGTTTACTGCCAAACTTTCTTGCTTGTTTTCGCAGTTCAATGTACCTTTTGCAATCTTCCGGGCAAGTATATAGATGCCAAAACTCGCCAAGCCTACTATTGAAAGATAGAGTATGACGTGGTATTCTTCCCAAATGGTTTGCAGCAAACTCAACGGATTCTCATTGAAAAAGTCAAAGAAGGTAATGTTGATATGCGAATGGAAATTGCTGTAAAAGCCTATATCGACAAGCGCAAGTATGAGGAGGACGATTTCGAGCACCACATAATAAGTACTGATAAACCTCGACAACCAGCCTGCTACACTTCTGTTGCGCACAAAAAGGCATACCAAAATAACGAGAAAAGGCAGAATGGCAACGTATGCAGCTACTTGAAGATCGAAGCGCAATGCGTTGAAAGCTGCAAAAGGCAACGACTTGGCATACACTTCAAAAGTGGTAAAAGGCACAAAGCAGACAGCAAAAAGCAATCTGACAATGAAGAAAATACTCACTATAACAAGCGTATGTTTTAGTATTTCAGTTAGTTTTGCAGTAAAATAATTCATCATTTATAGCTTTCAGACTTTAAGAAATCGGGGGCAAAGATATTATTTTTCTATAAAACAGAAAAGAGAATAAAACAAAAAAGCAAATAATAAGATATAAAAACTTTGTGGATTGATGTTTATTTCTTATTTTTGCATAATATTAGAAGGACTACTTTATTTTATAAAGAAAATGTCCTCAAAATTTGATTGATTAGAACGGAAAAGCTTTTAAAGCCAATATTTATATGAAAAATATCTTTCACGGATTAGGAATAGCATTGGTAACACCATTCAAACAAAATGGAGAGATAGACTATGATGCATTAAAAAGACTGATAGAATATCAAATAGAAAATGGTGCTGACTTCTTTGCCATTCTGGCAACAACAGGTGAATGTCCCTGCTTATCCACCGAAGAGAAGAACGAACTCACCGAAACCATTATCTCGGTTGTAGACGGTCGTGTCCCCATATTAAAATATTGTGGTGGAAACAACACTGCTGCTGTCGTGGAAGAGATAAAACAAACCAACTGGAAAGGTATCGATGGCATTCTCAGTATCTGCCCTTACTATAACAAACCCAGCCAAGAAGGGTTATATCAACACTTTAAGGCAATAGCAAAAACCAGCCCACTGCCCATCGTATTGTATAATGTACCAGGACGCACTGGTGTAAATATGAAAGCGGAAACTACGGTAAGAATTGCCAACGACTTCCCAAACATCGTGGCAATAAAGGAAGCTGCTGGCAGTTTGGAACAGGTAGACGAGATAATAAAGAATAAACCGAAGCACTTCGAGGTGATTAGTGGCGACGACGCACTGACGTTTCCGATGATAGCCAGTGGTGCTGTCGGCGTGATTTCAGTCATCGGCAACGCACTGCCAAAAGAGTTTTCGCGTATGATTAGGTTGGAGTTTAACGGCGAATACGATGCCGCACGCATCATTCACCACCAATTCACAGAACTCTACAAGCTGCTCTTCGTAGACGGGAATCCAGCAGGCTGCAAGGCTTTGCTGAACGATATGGGAATGATAGAAAACGTGCTGCGACTGCCACTTGTGCCCACACGCATCGAAACAAAACAGAAAATGAACGATATACTAAAAAAGATGAGACTCAGTTAGGGAGTCTCATCTTTGTTTAAACGCCTAATATTCCATCCTTTTTGGTCCGTCTTTCTATCTCTAAATTAGAATAGAAGGAATTGTTATTTCGCCGGCTATAGACTTATTCATATATTCACGGACTTTAGTATGGTCGCCATACTTGGCTTGAAGCAGCATAAGTTTGGTTAGTGCAGCCTCTACCGTTGTATCATAACCACTGATAACACCCGCCTCTTTCAACTGATATCCCGTATCATAACGATTCATATCGGCTTGCCCACTGATACACTGACTTACATTCACAGTTACAACACCACGTTGCGTAGCTTCTTTCAATAACTTTACGAGCCAAGGAGCATGGGGCGCATTGCCACTACCATATGTCCGCATAATAATTCCGCGAAGTTCTGGAGCATCAAACGTATGACGAACAATATGCTCTTCAGCACCAGGAAATAAAGAAAGTACAAACACATTGCTATCCAATTTGAAGTGTGGTGTCATTGGCTTGCTGTAATCAGGCGTTAATATATGATGCGTCTGGAAGTTGAAACTTACTCCTGCCTCGCAGAGATGAGGGAAATTGAATGACTCAAAAGCATTCAATTCATCGGCATTCTGCTTTGTAGAACGGTTGCCACGCAGCAAGTGTCCGTTAAAATAAATACATACTTCGGGCACCATGGGCGTTCCATCATGATGGTGTGCCGCTGCCAATTCAAGACTTGTCATAAGGTTTTCCTTACCATCAGTGCGTAATTGCCCAATAGGAAGTTGTGAGCCGGTAAGTATAACAGGCTTAGTAAGGTTCTCAAGCATAAACGACAATGCAGATGCCGTATAAGCCATAGTGTCTGTACCGTGCAGAATAACAAATCCGTCGTAGTTGTCGTACTTATCAACGATTATTCTTACAATGTCTGCCCAGTTCTTCGGAGACATATTTGAAGAGTCGATGGCAGGAACAAATTGATAGGTGTCGATGGCTGTTGGAATCAGCTTAAATTCAGGTACATTATCAGCAAGGTGGTCGAAATCCAAAGGTTCTAAAGCACCTGTCGCAGGATTACAGCCCATTCCGATTGTTCCACCAGTATAGATTAACAAAACTTTTTCTGTTCTTTTCATGACTGTAGTATTATCTTTGTGGCAAAGATAGTAATTTATTTTTAGTAATAACCTACTAAACTTTATCTTTTTTTCACCTATATTTAATCCATTATAAAGCCTTTACTTACTATAAGCAGGTAAAAATAAAAAGGCATATAGCTTCGAGGTATTTGTAACGAAAGGATAACTACAAACTGATACTAGTATTTCTGATTACACAACATAATGACAGGAAAAGTTTTTTACGATTAGAAGTCATTTTGTTTACCTTGTTGCAAAAGTCAATTAAACTTTTGCCATTCTCAAAAATTAATAGTATTTTTGCATCATAATTACGGTGGAGAATTTATAATGGATAGAATAGACCACCTTGGTGACTGAGAAATAACGTTATCGCACTTATATTTTATGAAGAAATTACTTTTCACTATTGTGGTATGTGCCATGATTTTAATGATGGTAGGCTGCACTTCAAGCAAGCAAGTAGCTTACTGGCAGAACATTGACTCTATTAGTTTGGCTGCATCTAAAGGTTTATACGATGCCAAGATTATGCCCAAAGATGAATTAACCATTTTAGTTCAGACCACAGATCCTCTCTCTTCAGAGCCTTTTAATTTACGTTCGACATCACAGGCAAATAGCAAGAATCCTGTTACAACCTATTTGGTTGACAATGATGGTATGATTAGCTTTCCAATTATCGGCAAAATTCATGTTGCGGGGCTGACTAAAACAGAATGTGAAGACCTTATTAAAAGTAAAATTCAACCCTATTTAGCACGCACAGAAAACCCTCTTGTTTCCGTTAGAATGAGTAGTTTTCACATAACTGTGCTTGGAGAAGTGAACCGTCCGGGGGTTATTCCTGTATCAACCGAGAAGATTAGTGTTGTAGAAGCATTGGCAGAAGCAGGCGACATGACTGTCTACGGCAAACGAAATAATATTCTTCTGCTCAGAGAAGATAAGACTGGCGAGAAGCATAAGGTTCGCTTAAATATGAATGATGCAAATATTATAAACTCACCATATTACTATCTACAGCAGAACGATGTTATTTATGTTGAACCACATAAGGTTAAGGCAAGAAATACGTTCTTCGGTAGTAACACAAGCATATTCTATTCCATTATAGGAATCACATCATCACTTGTAACACTATTAGTTACAATCTTAAGATAAACGTCATTATATAGAAGAAACAAAAAGTTTAAAGATAAAACAAGTATAAAAAGAAAAAGGACAATATATATATTATGTGTGGAATTGTTGGATATTTAGGTACAAAAAGACAAGCTTATCCAGTCCTAATAAAGGGACTCAAACGACTTGAATATAGAGGTTATGACAGTGCAGGCGTTGCACTTATCAATAGCAACAACGAATTGAATGTATATAAAGCAAAAGGCAAAGTAAGCGAACTAGAGGCGCTTTGTACCGATAAAAATACAGAAGGTACTATTGGTATAGCACATACTCGATGGGCAACACATGGGGAGCCATCTTCAACAAATGCACACCCACACTACTCTGAATCGAGAAATTTAGCCATAATACATAATGGTATCATCGAAAATTATGCAGAAATAAAGAAGAAACTTCAAAGTAAAGGTATCCATTTTGTCTCTGATACTGACACGGAAGTATTAGTACAGTTGGTAGAATACGTTCAATCAAGAAAGAAGTTAGATTTACTTACAGCAGTTCAGGTAGCTCTCCATCAAGTAATAGGAGCTTACGCAATTGCAATTCTTGATAAACGACACCCCGACACAATTATTGCTGCAAGAAAGCAGAGTCCACTCGTTGTTGGAATTGGCGATAATGAATTTTTCTTAGGCTCGGATGCAAGTCCTATTATAGAATATACAGACAAGGTTGTTTACCTCGAAGACGAGAATATAGCAGTAATGAAATTGGGTGAAGAATTAAAGATTGTAAATATCCAGAACGAATCTTTAGCACCCGTAATAAAAAAAGTGGATATTAATCTTGGACAAATCGAGAAAGGCGGTTATCCACATTTTATGCTCAAAGAGATATTCGAACAACCTGATTGTCTGATTAACTGTATGCGAGGTCGTATCAATGTTGATAATGACAATGTTACATTAAGCGCCATTATCGATCACCGTCAACGCCTATTAAACGCAAAGCGCATAATTATTGTTGCATGCGGAACAAGCTGGCATGCAGGTCTTATTGGTAAACAACTACTCGAAACCTTCTGTCGAATACCTGTAAACGTAGAATACGCCAGTGAATTCCGTTACAGAAACCCAGTGGTCTCCGCTGATGATGTAGTAATTGCATTATCACAAAGTGGCGAAACGGCAGATACGCTTGCAGCTATAGAGTTGGCAAAAGAACACGGAGCATTCATCTATGGAATATGTAATGCCATTGGCTCAAGTATTCCACGAGCAACTCATACTGGTACTTATATTCACGTAGGGCCTGAAATTGGTGTAGCCTCAACAAAAGCTTTCACTGGTCAGGTTACTGTTCTTACAATGCTTGCACTCACCTTAGCCGAAGCAAAAGGAACTATTAAGCACGACGAATATGTCAGAGTGGTAGAAGAATTGGCGAAAATCCCGAAGAAAATTAGGGAGATATTAAAGTCAAATGAAGCCATTGCAGACTTGGCACGAACATTTACCTATGCACAGAATTTCCTTTATTTAGGTCGTGGTTTCAGCTATCCTGTCGCACTGGAAGGTGCTCTAAAGCTGAAAGAAATTTCATACATACACGCTGAAGGCTATCCTGCTGCAGAAATGAAACATGGTCCCATTGCTTTGATAGACTCTGATATGCCTGTCGTTGTTATAGCAACACACAACTCTATGTATGAAAAAGTACGTAGTAACATACAAGAAATTAAGGCTCGTAACGGTCGTGTAATAGCATTGGTATCAAAGGGCGACAAAACGGTTTCGCAGATAGCAGATGCCGTCATCGAACTTCCCGACACAATGGACTGCTTAGAACCACTTGTAGCTACAATACCATTACAATTATTAGCTTATCATGTAGCTGTATGTAAAGGTAAAGATGTGGATCAACCACGAAATTTGGCAAAATCAGTAACGGTAGAGTAATATTTAAAGAGAAAAGACCTTAGTAAATGGAAAAAGACATACATGAAGACTGTGGTGTGGCAATGTTAAGACTGCTAAAGCCACTAAGTTACTTTAAAGAGAAGTACGGAACTTGGATGTACGGCTTGAATAAGATGTATCTTATGATGGAAAAGCAGCACAACCGAGGACAAGAAGGTGCTGGTATAGCAAGTGTCAAGCTTGAAACACAGCCTGGAAACGAATATATGTTCCGAGAACGAGCCGAAGGAAAGAATGCCGTTACAGAAATTTTTGCCAATATTCATAAGCAATACAAAGACTACACCGATGCAGAAATTGCTGACGTAGATTTTGCACAAAGGCATTTACCTTTCGCAGGCGAACTTTATATGGGACATTTGCGTTACTCTACCACTGGAAAAAGTGGCTTATCGTATGTTCACCCATTTTTAAGGAGAAACAACTGGAGGGCTAAAAACCTTTCGTTTTGTGGCAATTTCAATATGACCAACCTCAGTGAGATATTCGAACATCTCACTGACTACGGTCAATGCCCACGCAAATACAGCGATACCTATTTGCTTCTTGAGTTCATGGGACATCGCTTAGACCGTGAAGTAGAGCGCAATTTCCGCGATGCGAAAGCACTTGGATTAGAGAAATTCGATATTACGCACTACATCGAAGACCATGTAGAGATGAAGAATGTCCTACAAACCACAATGCAATACTTCGACGGAGGTTATGTAATATGTGGTATTACAGGGTCCGGAGAGATGTGCGCCATGCGTGACCCTTGGGGCATTCGTCCTGCTTTTTTCTATATGAATGATGAATATATGGCATTAGCGAGCGAGCGTCCAGTTCTTCAAACTACATTCGATTTAGACTGTGAGGACATAAAAGAATTATTACCGGGGCAAGCATTAATTGTAAACAAACGCGGTGAAAGTTCATTACATCAAATATTAGAATCCAACAAGAATTCTGCCTGTTCATTCGAACGCATATATTTCTCGCGCGGTTCCGATCGAGATATATATAAGGAACGTAAGAAATTAGGCGAACAACTTACTGAAAAGGTATTGAAATCGATTGACAATGATACCAACCACACTGTAATTTCTTTTATTCCAAACACTGCTGAAGTAGCTTTCTACGGATTACTACAAGGTTTTGAGAAGTGGTTGAACACTAAAAAAGCAGAAGAAATAAAGGCTTTAGGAAGTAATGCAACCGATGTTGAAATAGAGAAAATATTAAGTCAGTCTACCCGTTCCGAGAAAGTAGCATGGAAAGACATTAAGCTACGCACCTTCATTACCGAAAGCAATTCACGCAACGACTTAGCTTCACACGTCTACGACATAAGCTACGAGAGCATTACGCCCAACGAAGACAACCTCGTTATCATTGACGACTCCATCGTTCGTGGCACTACATTGAAAGAAAGTATCTTGCGAATACTTGACAGACTTTACCCAAAGAAGATTATTATCGTATCGAGTGCCCCACAAATCCGCTATCCTGACTACTATGGCATTGACATGCCACGCTTAGAAGAGTTTTGCGTATTCGATGCAACTATCGAGCTGATTAAGGAACGCAATATGGAATCGCTCCTTACCGAAGTCTACGAGGCTTGTAAAAAGGAAGTTGCCAAAGGAAAAGGCGAAACCATCAACAATGCTGTCTGCAAGGTTTACGCACCATTTACAGTAGAAGAAATCAATAAAAAGATAGTGGAAATGTTGCGTCCGAAAGGTATGACCACTCCCGTAGAACTTGTTTATCAAAGCATCGAAGGCTTGCACGAAGCCATTCCAAACCACAAAGGCGACTGGTACTTTACGGGAAACTTCCCTACTCCTGGCGGAATGCGCCTTGTAAACCAAGCATTCATAAACTTCTACGAACAAGTTTATCACAAGTAAATCAGCTAACATAAAATCATCAACATACGAATTAAAATGAGGAATGTAACTTTAGTCTTAAATGATGGTACAGAATTTCATGGAAAATCATTCGGATATGACAAGCCTGTTGCAGGCGAAGTTGTATTCAACACAGCAATGATGGGATACCCCGAAAGTCTTACCGACCCTTCCTATGCAGGTCAAATGCTTGTCATGACATTCCCCTTGGTCGGCAACTACGGTGTTCCACCATTTACGATTGAGAAGAATCATATTCCTTCGTTCATGGAAAGCGACAAGATTTATGTCTCTGCACTCATCGTTTCCGATTATACGGAGGAGTACTCTCACTGGAATGCCGTTGAAAGCTTGGCATCATGGCTCAAGCGCGAAAAGGTTCCTGGAATCACAGGCATTGATACACGCGAGCTTACAAAAGTATTGCGCGAACACGGCGTAATGATGGGACAAATCATTTTCGACGACGAAGCTGACAACATTCCTACTGCCCACTATGAAGGAGTAAACTTTGTAGACCTTGTTTCTACAAAGGAAATCATTCGTTACAATGAAGGAGGCGGAAAGAAAGTAGTGTTAGTAGACTGCGGTGTAAAAGCCAACATCTTGCGCGAATTGATAAATCGCAACATCGAAGTGATTCGTGTACCTTGGAATTACGATTATACATCATTGGAATACGACGGACTTTTCCTTGCCAATGGTCCTGGCGACCCAGATATGTGCAGCGATGCAGTAGAGATTATCCGCAAACAAATGAATGAAAGCACAAAGCCAATATGCGGTATTTGTATGGGAAACCAACTTATGGCAAAGGCTGCCGGTGCAACCATCTTCAAGCTAAAGTATGGTCATCGTGGACACAATCAGCCTGTCAGATTAGTAGGAACAAACCAATGCTACATTACTTCTCAGAACCACGGTTATGCTGTTGATGCAAAAACATTGGGCAAAGACTGGGAAGAACTCTTTGTAAATATGAACGATGGCAGCAACGAAGGAATCCGCCATAAGACAAATCCTTGGTTCAGCTCACAGTTCCACCCTGAAGCAAGTTCGGGTCCGATAGATACAGTATTTATGTTTGATAAATTTGTAGAAGCACTGAAATAATGAAAGACGAATCAATAAAGAAAGTCCTGTTACTTGGTTCAGGCGCATTAAAGATAGGTGAAGCTGGTGAATTTGACTATTCTGGTTCGCAAGCACTAAAAGCACTGCGTGAAGAAGGTGTTTCTACCGTTCTCATCAACCCAAATATTGCAACCGTTCAAACATCGGAAGGCGTGGCAGACCAAATCTATTATCTGCCCGTTCAGCCTTATTTCGTAGAACGTGTTATCCAAAAAGAACGTCCCGATGGTATTCTTTTGGCATTTGGTGGACAAACCGCGCTGAACTGTGGCGTAGAGTTAGACCGTCTCGGCATACTCGAAAAGTACAATGTAAAGGTGCTCGGTACACCTGTAAAGGCAATTATGAACACCGAAGACCGTGAACTTTTCGTGCAGCAATTAGACGAAATCGACGTTAAAACCATTAAGAGCGAGGCTTGTGAAACCGCAGAACAAGCACGCAAGGCAGCTGCAACATTGGGCTATCCTGTCATTATCCGTGCAGCTTACGCATTGGGTGGACTCGGCAGCGGCTTTGCCGATAACGAAGAAGAACTCAACAAACTTTGCGAAAAGGCCTTCTCGTTCTCACCTCAAGTATTGGTGGAAAAGAGTTTAAAGGGCTGGAAAGAAATAGAATACGAAGTGGTACGCGACCAATACGATAACTGTATTACGGTCTGCAATATGGAAAATTTCGACCCATTAGGTATCCACACGGGCGAATCTATCGTAATTGCACCTTCGCAAACCCTTACCAATAGCGAGTATCACAAGCTCCGCAAATTAGCAATAAAGATTGTACGCCACATCGGAATAGTAGGCGAATGTAACGTACAATACGCTTTCGACCCCAAGAGCGAAGACTACCGTGTAATTGAAGTCAATGCACGCCTCTCTCGTTCATCGGCTTTGGCAAGTAAGGCGACGGGCTATCCCCTTGCTTTCGTGGCAGCCAAATTAGGTATGGGCTATGGTTTGTTTGAATTAAAGAACTCTGTTACAAAGACTACATCGGCTTTCTTCGAACCAGCACTCGACTATGTTGTCTGCAAGATACCACGCTGGGACTTGAGCAAGTTCCGTGGTGTAGACAAGGAATTAGGCTCAAGCATGAAGTCGGTTGGCGAAGTTATGGCTATCGGCCGCAACTTCGAGGAAGCCATACAAAAGGGATTGCGCATGATTGGGCAAGGCATGCACGGCTTTGTAGAGAACAAAGAACTTGAAATTGACGATATAGATGCTGCATTGCGCGAACCTACCGACAAGCGTATCTTCGTTATTTCAAAGGCAATGCACAAAGGTTATACCATTGACCAAATTCACGAACTTACCAAAATCGACCATTGGTTCCTACACAAGCTAAAGCATATCATCGATGTTGATGAGCAATTAAAGACTTGCAACATCAACACACTCGATAAAAACTTGCTCCGCACAGCAAAGGTATATGGCTTCACCGATTTCCAAATCGCTCGTGCAGTAGGTTTGGAAGACGAAGTTGGCAATATGCACAAGGCTGTCTTGGTGGTTCGCCAGTTGCGTAAAAGCTATGGAATCCTCCCTGTTGTCAAGCAAATCGATACGCTTGCAGCCGAATATCCTGCACAAACCAACTATCTTTACGTTACCTACTCGGGCGTAGCTTCTGACATTAAGTTTGAAACCGACCGCAAGAGTGTCATCGTTCTTGGCTCGGGTGCTTACCGCATCGGCTCTTCTGTCGAATTCGACTGGTGTGGCGTTCAGGCATTAAACACCATTCGCAAGCAGGGCTACCGCTCTATCATGATAAACTACAACCCCGAAACCGTATCGACCGACTACGATATGTGCGACCGTCTTTACTTCGACGAACTCACATTCGAACGTGTTATGGACATCATCGATATGGAAATGCCACAAGGCGTAATTGTTTCTACGGGCGGACAAATTCCTAACAACCTCGCCATACATCTTGATGCAGAGAACGTTCCCATACTCGGAACAAAGGCAAAAGACATTGACAACGCCGAAGACCGTGCCAAATTCTCTGCCATGCTCAACGATATTGGTGTGAACCAACCAGAGTGGCGTGCGCTGACAAGTATGGCAGACATTCAGGAATTTGTAGACCGTGTGGGCTTCCCCGTACTTGTTCGTCCTTCTTACGTTCTTTCCGGAGCAGCCATGAACGTTTGTTCCAACAACGACGAGTTGGAGCGTTTCCTCCAGTTGGCAGCCAACGTGAGCGAAGACCACCCAGTGGTTGTAAGCAAATTCATTGAGAATGCGAAAGAAATAGAAATGGACGCAGTGGCTCGTGATGGCGAAATCATGGCTTACGCAATATCTGAGCACATCGAGTTTGCAGGTGTTCACTCAGGCGATGCTACCATTCAGTTCCCGCCACAGAAGCTCTATGTAGAAACTGTACGCCGTGTTAAACGCATCAGCCGACAAATTGCCAAGGCATTACACATTAACGGTCCGTTCAACATACAGTTTATGGCGCGCGACAACGATATACTCGTTATTGAGTGTAACCTTCGTGCCAGCCGCTCGTTCCCATTTGTGAGCAAGGTGCTGAAACTGAATTTCATCGATTTGGCTACCAAGATTATGCTTGGCATACCAGTGGAAAAGCCAAACAAAAACCTCTTCGACCTCGACTATGTGGGTATCAAGGCTTCTCAATTCTCGTTCAACCGCTTGCAGAAAGCCGACCCTGTGTTGGGCGTAGATATGAGTTCGACGGGCGAAGTGGGCTGCATTGGCGAAGACACACACACGGCATTGCTGAAGAGTATGCTCTCTGTTGGGCAGCGAATACCTGCAAAGAACATACTTCTTTCTACTGGTGGAGCAAAGCAAAAGGCAGAAATGCTCGATGCTGCGAAGATATTAAAGGCTCATGGCTATAATCTTTTTGCAACTGGTGGTACTTCTAAATACCTCACAGAAAACGGTTTAGAAAACACATTGGTATATTGGCCATCGGACGAAGGCAAGCAACCACAGGCATTAGACCTTCTACACGAGAAGAAAATAGATATGGTGGTGAACATTCCGAAAGACCTTACGCCACGCGAACTTACCAACGGTTACAAAATCCGCCGTGCGTCAATCGACCTCAACATACCATTGCTCACCAACAGCCGCCTTGCAAGTGCTTTCATTGCGGCGTTCTGCAATGTGAAGTTAGACGATATTGACATCAAGGCTTGGGGCGAATATTAAAACACTGTCCCGTCTATCAATAAAGGCATACACGATGCCAACAACGTATTACCTAATTTAACTAACAAGATTTTATATGAAGAAACTTTTATTTTTAGCTTTTACAGCTATCTTAGGAATGAGTGTGAATGCACAAGAAACATTGCTCTCTGAGCGTCCGGAAGGTATCGTTAAAGTTTACGACCGCGCAGGTAAGGGCATCAAACTACAACAGGGAGACGATGGTTCTCTTGAAATGACCAGTCTTAATCTATCAGAAGCATCTGACTTCGAAGTTGTTTTCATGGCTGACAACAAGACTGTTTACGTGAAAAATCCGATTGTTGCGCTACCTGAGACATTCTCAGACGTAACCAATCGTTGGGTAAAAGGAAGTATTAAAGACAACAAAATAACAATTCCACACAAATCGTTAATCTTCTCAACCAAAACCGACCAAGGCGAAGATGTCTCAATATATATGGGATACTATGGAATAGAAAACAATCAAGCTGTTCCCGTTAATCCGTCAGTAGATGTTACCTATACAATTAATGATGACAAAATCACACTCGATGCACCGAAAAACGACAAAACCTATCTACTCTCGTGTATTGCAGCAGATGGCACATGGTTTAGAATGAGCGAATATACTGGAGCCGTTTATACCTTAAATAAGGAAAAAACACCGAACGATATTAAGAAAACAAATAAAGAGAATGAATCGAACATTACAAACGAAGTCTATTACGATCTCTCTGGTCGCAAAACTTCAAAATCAACTAAAGGTGTTACAATAAAACTGATGAAGTTCAATAATGGTACACAAAGATGCATTAAATCTATAAATAAATAAGTTCCCCCATATCTCGTAACCTAACATAAGTCTTTAAAAATTGAGGCGTAATGAACATTTGATAGGCTGGTTATTCCAGCCTACTTTTTTATATTTAGGAATCCATCTATGAATTTCTTTTTATTAGCCTCATTTTTTTTCAGTTGTATAGCTCGCTATAATCTTTCAAAAAGGAAAAACATACATACTCTACGACCGATTAGGGTTAAAAAACGTGATTGCCACAAGTTTCTTGTCAATAACTGTCAAGCTTGATTGGAAATTGGTGAGGTAAGCTAAAAAAGTAGGTTGTTGAACTGAGGGGAATCAACTCTACAACGTACAAAAAGCCAGTCGACTGCTTTGCGTAAATTAGATATCTGCCACTCTCATTTCAGATATCTTATTTTTAGGCGTAATGGATATTCTTCATACATATAGCCATTTAAGGTGTTTCTGTACAGAACGCCTTGCAGTTCTTAACTTTCTATATGTATAAATCTTAATACTTGCAGTCATTCTTAAATAACCCAAGTATTTTCTTGAAGTTAATCGAGCAATAGCAATAAAAGAATATCTTTTATTAAAAGGACTTATAAAAAAAGGGCAGCACATATATAAAGTATGCTCCCTTTTTGTATTATGGATATTATCAATTCTTACACAAAATAAAAAACCGCTGGACGCTAAGTCCAACGGCAATTTCTTAATAGCAAAGTAATACCTGGATTACTTAACGTGAGCTGAGTCAGCGTGAGCTTCTACTGCAGGTGAATCAACTTTGTTTGTATCTTGCTTTGTTGTATCTACATTAGTTGTATCTACTTTAGATGTATCTACATTACCAGCAGGTTTACCTTTACCATTACAAGATGTCAAAGAGATAGCTGCGCAAGCTACTGCTACAAATAATAACTTTTTCATTTTCTTTGCTTTTTTAATCTGTAAAACGATCATTAATTCTTAAAACGATGCAAAGGTAGACATTTTTTCTTAATAGCCATACATTTTTTTATACTTTTTTTTTAGATTTCTAAGAGATTTCTATATATTACTGATTATTAACTAATTACATAGCACTTCTCAACTGTTAAATATTACTAATACGTTTTTTATGTTCGAACAAAATGTGTGTATACAGACAAAAAAGAAAAAATAATGAGTTTATTTGTCGGTTTATAAAACCACTTTTCGAATTCGGAAGACTATCAACCAAATAAAAATTACCTACTTTTGAGTATTGTGTCAATCGCTATTCTTTCTAATTTTGCATATAAGAATCACAATGCAAAAATGAGGCGAACAAGATACATACTTTTTTCTATATTTGTTTTTCACGCCATTATAGGTTTTGCACAAAATGTAACAGGTGGACTCGTCTTGGAAAGCCTAACGCATCAACCAGTTATAGGGGCTTCCATAACGCTTGCAGAAACCAAGAATGTTGTGGCAATAACCGATATGAACGGACGTTTTACGGCGAAAAACATAAATGGGAAAACTATCCGTATAAGCTATATTGGCTTTAAGCCATTGGTTGCAAAAGCTACCAAAGATGCTACCTACTATTTAGTAGAAGACACAAACGCATTGGCAGAAGTGGTGGTTACGGCACAAGAGTCGCGCGGATTGGCTTCTGCCTCTACCATTGGCAAGAAGGCTATGGAGCATTTGCAGCCTTCCACCTTCTCCGACTTGTTGGAATTGTTGCCTGGCGGACGTTCTGCCGACCCTTCGCTGAATAACCCGAACAGCATTCGGCTGCGCGAAGCGGCATCGAACAGCGGTGCAAACTATGCCACTTCGTCGCTTGGAACCAGTTTCGTCATCGACGGAGCACCCGTTTCAAACAATGCCAATATGCAGTATATGAAAGGGGCTTGGGACTCGCCTGTTACCAATCGCGACTTCACCAATAAGGGCATTGATATGAGAACCATATCAACCGACGATATTGAAAAGGTGGAAATAGTGCGTGGTATTCCTTCCGTGGAATACGGCGACCTTACCACGGGACTTGTAAAGATAGAACGCCGTCGTGGTGGCAGCAATCTGAGTGCCCGTTTAAAAGCCGATATGAGCAGCAAACTCTTCTATTTGGCAAAGGGTTTCGAGTTCGGAAAGCGTTGGACACTCAACATTAGTGCCGACTATCTTGATGCCAATCGCGACCCACGCAATTCGTTGGAGCGTTACTCGCGCGTTACTTTCTCGGCACGTAGTGGCGCAACTTGGACAAAAAACAACTATACCTTGAAGTGGACGAACAACTTCGACTATGGCGGTTCGTTCGACGGTGAGAAGTTAGACCCCGATTTGAACAAAGGAAAAATAGATACTTACAAATCGAAATACAACCGTTTCGCCTTCAATACGGCACTCAACGTAGCATTCAAACACAAACTCTGGTTGAAGTCGGTAAACGCTACGCTCTCTTCAAGCTATCAGCACGATGTCATTTCACGCACGCGTTTGGTGCAATTATCGCAAATGACGCCTGCCGTAACCACCACTGAGGAAGGCGAATACAACGTTCCCATTCTGCCCTACACCTATTATGGCACCCAAGATGTAGACGGAAAGCCGCTCAATATATTTGCTCAGCTGAATGCAAAACTGCAGGTTCCATCTACCATCATAGCCAACACGTTGCTTGTTGGTGCGTCTTGGACATTGGATAAGAACTATGGCGACGGACAGATATTCGACCCTCTGCGCCCACCTTATACAGGTATTTCCGTCCGGCAGCGTAAACTTTCAACCATTCCAGCCATGAGTACGCTTGCCGTTTATGCCGAGGAACAGCTGCGCATACCCTTTGCACGCCACACGTTTGAACTAAATGGAGGTATCAGAGCGAGCCAAATGCTTAATCTGCCGACGTCCTACACCATGCACGGACATTGGTATTTCGACCCACGAATGAATCTTGGGTGGTCGTTTCCGCAATTCAAGGTAGGTAAATGGGCAACAAACGTCCGCATACAAGGCGGTGTAGGTCAGCACACGAAGAACCCAACAATGGAGTATCTCTACCCCGACCCACGCTATTTAGACATTGTGCAGCTCAGCTACTACCACCCCAACAACGATTACAGAGTCATCAACGTGCGCACATTCGTTATCGATGCCACCAACAAGGCATTGAAACCCGCCCGAAATCTGAAGTGGGAGTTTGGCACAGACATAAATATAGCAGGCAACAGCCTCTCTGTTACCTACTTCAAAGAGAATATGACGTCGGGGTTCCGCAGCAACACCGTTTACCGCCCCTATACTTTCAAGCAATACGATACATCGGGTATCGACCCCAACAGCATAACGGCAGCACCCGATGTTGCTACCCTACCCTACACCATGGTGCAGGAATTGTTTGGACGAAGCGAATATACCAACGGCAGTCAGACGTTAAAGCGAGGCATAGAATACACCTTTGCCACACGCCGCATACCGTCGTTGCACACCCGACTTACGATAAACGGAGCGTGGTTCAGAACCATTTACCGCAATTCGCAGGTCGTTGCCTACCGTCCTTCAGCGGTTATCGACAACAAACAAATACAGTATGTTGGCTTATACCGCGATAACGACGGAGTGAAAAACGAAATGGCAAATACCAATTTCACGTTCGACACCGACATTCCAAAGCTCCGTTTGGGTTTTTCGCTATCAGCTCAATGCCTTTGGTTCAGCTCTACGCAGCGACTTCCGTTAAGCAATGAGCCCGACCAATATATCTCGCCCGACGGCACGATACACGATTGGCAAAAGGAATATGCAAACGATACGTATCTGCGCTTCCTCGTTCGCAACCACTCGGCAGTTGAATACAAAAAATATATCGTACCGTTTTCAATGAATTTGAACTTAAAGGTAACGAAGAAGTTGCTCAACGACCGCCTCAACATTGCGATGTTCTGCAACAGAATCTTAGACTACACCCCTGATTACGAACAAAACGGCATCAAGATAAGACGCAGTGTGCGCCCTTATTTTGGCTTGGAAATCAATGCAAAATTATGAAACAGGTACTTCAGATAATATTTCTTGCACTCATCGGCACAGCTTTAACAGCCTGCCACAATAGCACCGACGACTACATGGCTTCGGTTACCATCGTCATCAACGGTGGCGACACTTTGCGAATAGACCGTGTTCAGGCAACCGCTACCATAAGAAACCTCAACACAAAACAGGTTATCACTTCCACGAACTTCAATGGCAACGTTCTCAAACAGCAGTTGCTGCGTGGTGCTTATCAAGTTAGTGTAGACGGTAGCATACAATACACCAACCAAAAGCAGCAAACCCGCATACGTTCGTTTCGCAGTCAGACCGATTTTATTGCCTTTGGCGACAGCAACGACTACACTCTTGAAATGAAACCCATATTTACAGATTAAATGAGAATACTCCGACTGCTATATATTATAATAGGTGTAGCATCTGGCAACCTTGCCTTCGCGCAAGATTCGGCACGCTATGAGAGGGCAACCATTGCGAATTTGCCTTATCGAACAGCGTGGCAGAATCCTGCTGTCTACGGTACTGTCTTTCGGTTTACACAAAACGAACTTATGCTGACAGCCTATTACTCGCACGCATCAGCCCCTTTGCTGCTTGAAAAAGGCGATGGACATTCGGCAGCAGAAGCCAAAACCACAGCCTATATTCACCTTTCCAACCATACAACAGTGTGGGGTAAAGCAGCATATACAACCAAAAGAACGTCCAACATACGGTGGAACTCCACTTCCGACTACGATTTGCTTGCTCCATACGTACTTGCCGATACCGTAGGAGGCAACACACAGGGCGAAAGATACACCTTTTCGGGAGGCTACGCTACTGCTATTGGCAAATGGAACGTAGGTGCCGAGATGCTGTTCCGTGCCGAACAAGAATGGAGAAACCGCGACCCGCGTATGCGTGGCATTGTTTCCGACCTTACAATAAAAGTTGGTGCAGCCTATCAGACCACAGGCAACTACCAGCTGGGGGCATCTCTTTCGGGCAATATATACAAACAGTCGAACGATGTAGACCTATACAACGAACAGGGAGGAGCAGCCCAATACGTGATGACGGGATTGGGAACGCACTACAAACGCTTCTCTGGGTTTGCTTCCGATGTAAACTATACAGGTAGCGGAAGTACACTTCTGCTTTCGGCGCAACCACTTACGCAACGTGGTTTCTATGGCGATATAACTCTGGAGAGCAGCCGATACAAACGTATCAGCAACGAATACAACTCGTTACCGCTCACAACATTATACAACAACAATGCAGCTATAACCGCAGGCTACAGAAACAAGGGAGTAAAAAGCCAATGGACAGCATTTGCGCACTACGCTTTCGACTGCAAGCACGGCGACGAACACGTTGCAGGCGATGCCGTTGCAGGTGTTTATCCTGTATTGGCAGACCTCACAATGTACAAGCATTACCACACTACGACATACGCAGGTGCAATGTTTACTGCTCTTTCAAAGAGTCAATGGGCTATCGGAACAAAACTGGGCTACATTTCCAACCGTTCAAAATATGTTTATCCAAGCAGAAAAATAAACTTTTCGCATATCTTCACCGAAGCTACCACACAGTTGTTGTCGCACATTGGCAAACGTTGGCTTACCGATTGCCAACTAACGGCTGCTTATTTCGCAAAGGCAAATGCAACCATTGATATGCCATATACCGACATGGAACCCTTCTTTGTGCAGATGGTAAACTACAATTATATACAGCAGCGTGCCAGCTATGGGCATATCAACGCCCGCTTTCGCACCGACTACAAGCTCAACAACCCACGTTATGGTATGTTTGCCGAACTACAAGGCGCAACAACCTTCACGTCAGAACATAAGAAACAAACGACGATGAGCCTTACAATGGGGCTTACGTTCTAAATAAATTATTCAGTAATCAATTAAATAGAAAGAAAATGACAAAGAAAATTTTAATGAGCACAATGCTGCTCTTAGTTATGTGTCTTGGTTTTGTGTCTTGTTCAGACGACAAGGACCAGCCAACAGCAACCTCTTCGGTGGTTATCAATCTTGAAATGCCGCTTACAATCCAAGGCGGAGAGCTCACCGATGCACAGATTGTACTTATCAACAAGAAGTCTGCACAACCCTATACAACACAGCAGATTAAGAAAACAGACAACGGTTACACAGCAACCATAGAGAATGTACCCGTAGGTTCGTACTCGGTAGTGGCTGTTGGAACTGCCAAATTCACAGTAGACGGCAAGCAAACCACCACCAAGGTAAAGGCTACGAACGAGAATGTAGAGATTGTTGATAACCAATCAGGCAACACCGTTAAGCTCTTGTTCAACGTTTTCACAGGTAAAGAAGGCTTTGTAATCTCTGAAATATTCTTCCGTGGCTCACCAAGAGACGGCGGTGCTCCATACAACAGAGACCAATACTTTAAGATTACCAACAACAGCGACCAGATTTTGTATGCCGACAGCATTATTATCATGGAGTCAGCTTTCAGAAACGACAATCCACAGAAGTATCTGAAAGACTTGCGTAACGAAGGTTTTGCCGCACAAGCCATTTATATGATACCTGGAAGTGGAAAAGATGTTCCTGTAAAACCAGGCGAAAGCCTTTTAATAGCACTGAATGCAAAAGACCACAAATCAGTAAACGGTGCCTCTTTCGACCTCAGCAAGGCTGACTTTGAGTTCTACGATGAGTCTAAGGTAAGCGTAAAGGACGAGGACAACCCATCTGTCAAGAACCTCGACAAGTGGTATTGCTATACCCAGTCTTTCTTCATTCTCAACATGCACGGCAACAATGCGTATGCGATAGCTAAGATTCGTGGCACAAAAGACGACTTCCTGAAGAACAACACGTACGATGCACAATACCACGCTACCAACGGTAAGCTCATGACAACCAAAGCCTACTTCGTACCAAATGCGTGGATTATTGATGCCGTAAACCTCTCTTACAAGGACAACGACCACCAATGGCGCGTAATGTCTATATTGCTCGACAAGGGCTATACTTATTGTTCAGACAACAAAGACGACAAGAGCGGTATTGGAACAGTCGTTGTACGCAAAGCGGTAAACGGCAAATATGCCGATACCAACAACTCGACCGAAGACTTCACACCGAAGGCTACACCAACCGTCAAGTAAATTTCTCTAAGCTGTTGGAGGCGCGAAAAGCGTTCTCCAACAGCTTTTTTTCATTATAAAAACATTATGAACAAACTTTTTTCACAGCTGCTTGTCGCACTCCTCCTGCCGCTTTCGCTATCGGCACAGACGATGGAGACAGACAAGTCGTACAGAATGGGTAAGCTGGAAAACGGACTTACCTATTATATTCGCCACAATTCTAAAGAACCAAACCTTGCTGATTTCTACATCGCACAGCGTGTTGGGTCTATCCTGGAAGAGCCTCGCCAACGTGGTCTGGCACATTTCTTGGAACATATGGCGTTCAATGGTACAAAGAACTTTCAAGGAAAAGGCAGCTCATTAGGCGTTGTGCCTTGGTGCGAAAGCATCGGTGTGAAGTTCGGAACAAACCTAAACGCCTACACCAGCGTAGAACAAACCGTCTACAATGTATCTGCCGTACCTGTAAAACGCGAGGGAATTGTAGATTCTACCTTGCTTATTCTGCACGATTGGAGCCATTTCCTGTTGCTCAACGACGACGAAATAGACAAAGAACGTGGCGTTATCCACGAGGAATGGCGCACGCGTCGGGCAGGAATGGCAGTGCAACGAATGATGGAACGTGTGCTTCCTGTGGTCTACAAAGGCACGAAATACGAGGATTGCCTGCCTATTGGCTCAATGGATATTGTAGACAACTTCCCTTATAAAGACTTGCGCGACTACTATCAGAAATGGTATCGCCCCGATTTGCAAGCCATTATCGTGGTGGGCGACATTGACGTGGACAAGATGGAACAGAAAATCCGTCGTACATTTGCCGACGTTCCCAAGCCCACAAACCCAGCCGAAAGAGTTTACTATCCCGTTGCCGACAACGACAAGATGATAGTTGCCATCGACAAAGACACCGAGCAACCCATTATGCTCGTAAATCTCTACATGAAACAGGAAGCCACTCCCGACAGCGAAAAGAACCTTGTGGCAACTGCGCGTAAGAGTTATGTAACAGAACTTGTTACCTCTATGATAAACAGTCGCCTTGCCGACATCAAGAAACAAGCCACACCACCTTTCCACAGTGCATCGGTGGGCGCAGGACAATTCCTTATTTCAAAAACGAAAGATGCCTTTTCGCTTTCGTTCGGCTGTCTGCAAGAGAACGTGAAAGGTTCGTTCCAAGCTGCCATTGCCGAGACACAGCGTGCCCGACAGCACGGTTTCACGGAAAGCGAATTGCAACGTGCAAAAGCAGGATTCCTGAAAGCTGCCGAACGCAGATACACCGAGCGCAACGACCGTCGCAACCGTTACTTTGTAAAGGCTGCCCTGCAAAACTTCTTGGCAAGCGAACCGATAACGACAGCCGAATACGATTACAAGCTGATGCAACAGTTCGACAAGGAAGTTACGCTGACCGACGTGAACAAGGAGGTTGCCGAACTTGTTTCAAACAAGAACCAAGTGCTTACGATATATGCGCCCGACAAGCCCAACTTCCCCATTGCCGACGCGCAAACCTTTGAGAAATATGTGCTCGATGCGCAAGCAAAGAAGTACGAACCTTACAAGGAGGAGTCTGCAGGAAAACAACTCATAGACAAACTGCCGAAGAAAGGCAAGATAAAGAGCGAGCAGAATTGGGGCAAGTTCGGTGTGAAGAAACTTGTATTGAGCAACGGCGTGGAGGTTTATGTGAAGCCTACAGACTACGCAAAAGACCAAATCAGCATGCGTTTCTTCGGCGAAGGTGGCACATCGCTCTACCCCGACACCGATGCACTGAACTTCCACATGCTTACAAGTGCCATTACTGATGCAGGAGTGGGCAAGTTCGACAACGTCCAGCTCAGCCGAATGCTCAGCGGAAAATCGGTTCGTATAAGTCCAAGTATCGGATACGAAACGCAAGCCATCAACGGCAACTCCTCGGTAAAGGACTTGCAGACACTCTTGGAACTCACTTACCTTTACTTTACTGCACCACGCAAAGATACAGAAAAGTTCAAAGGCAGCATTGCCACTATGCGCTCGTTCCTCAAAAACCGCGAAGCCAACCCACAAGTGGCTTACAACGATTCGGTTTCGGCTATTCTTTACGGCAACCACCCACGTTTGCAGTCCATAAAGACAAGCAACATCGACCGTGTGTCGTACGACCGCATCTGGCAAATCTACAACGAACGCTTCAGCGATGCATCAGGCTTTAAAATGGTCTTGGTGGGCAACATTGATATGGAAAAGCTACGCCCACTGCTCTGCCAGTATGTTGCAACACTGCCGTCAAAGGGGAAACGTGATACAGTAAAAGACACTTACCCCGCAGTGCGCAACGTAAACGAGACGCATACCTTCAAGAAGAAGATGAACACACCTTCTACCTTGGTGAGCGTTTTCTATACTTTCGACGAACCTTACACGGCAAAAGCTGACCTTGCACTCGATGTTTTCAAACGTGTACTGACCATTGCTTACACCGATTCAATACGCGAGGAGAAAGGCGGAACGTATGGTGTAAGCGTGCAGAGCGAACTCGACAGGAACTCAAAGCCTACTACTTTGATAAAGATAGGCTTCCGCACCGACCCTGCAAAGTACGAAATGCTGATGCCTATCGTTTACAGACAGATAGAGAACATTGCCAACAATGGGCCGTTGGCAGAGAGTATGGCGAAAGTAAAAACATATTTACTGAAAGCATACCAACAGAACGCTATCACGAACAACTATTGGGACTATGTTATTTACAACAATCTGCGACACGGCGTAGACTTCCACACAGGTTATGAAGACCTTCTGAACGGAATTACTGCGCAAGACATACAGCAGATTGCAAAAGATATGCTGAAGTCCAATCGCCGCATCGAAATAACAATGATGCCGGAATATATGCAATAAGTATACCATTGATTGTAGACGAATTAATGTTAGAAATTTAGGGTTTTATGCTAAAGATGGGCAAAGATAGGTCAATGTAATGACGAAAGCAAGAGAATATTTCTTACTTTTGCAGCAGAATTAAAAACAATGTGAACAATCTATGTTATGAGGCGGAGTACTGACGGCGACATGAATCCATTGGTAAAAGTGGCTGTAGCCCTTATTATAGGCATGACACTCGGGCGATATGGTGCAACTGCCGTTCCGTTATGGAGTTGGTCTGCAATGGCTGCCTTGTGCTTGGCAATCGTGCTTTTTAGTGGGAAAAGACGATTGTCGGGCAGCTGGTCATTGCTTTTGGCTGTGGCTTCGGTAGGCGGATTGCTTATGGCGGATACAGAAATAAACTTGCAAAGGAAGTTCATTACAGAACCGTTCCGCTACGATGCCGTGTTGCTTACAGAGCCTGTGCAACACGGAAAAGTGATGAAGACAGACTTGGCTATATCTACAACTGAAGGAATGATAAAAGTAAAGGCGTCGATATTGCGCGATACTGTTTACAATAACTATAAACGGTTGCATGTGGGCGACGGCATTACGGCTTATTCGCAGCTGGAAGAGCCTGTGAACTTTCGGGATTCGGAATTTGACTATGCCCGCTGGTTACGTTTGCACGGTTTCGATGCTGAGACATTCATCTACTATCGGAACTGGAAGAAAGCGTCGGTGGACCTGTCGTTCCTCAACATTGTGGACCGTACGCTCATAGAACTGAAGCGAGCCAAGCAACAATGGCTGCAAACCTATATGCGCACTGGGCTTAGCGGACAGACGGCTGCCGTTGCAATAGCGATGACCTTGGGCGACAAGCAGCATATATCGGAAGAGGTGAAAGACGACTATTCTATTTCGGGAGCAAGTCATGTGCTGGCACTTTCGGGCTTGCATCTCAGCATTATCTACGCCATCTTTCTGTTCGGATTCAATCTTTGCAAAGGCATTCCCTACATTAGCACCCTCGTCAGATACCATTTAAGCGACCTGCTCGTGCTGCTGCTTATCTGGCTATACGCACTGTTGGTAGACTTTTCGCCGTCGGTGGTGCGTTCTGCCACCATGATTACCGTCTACAGCATGGTGGGATTGCTGAACAGAGACAAGTTCTCGCTGAACACACTGGCATTAACTGCCATAATATTGCTGGCAGCACGACCACAGAACTTGTGGGACGTAGGTTTCCAAATGTCGTTCATGGCGATGCTTGCCATCGTGCTCTTTGCTCCCCTGCTCTATGGTCTGCTCTCTCGGGAACGACTTCAACGCCATTGGTTGCTGCGCTGGGTGTGGGGGCCGGCTACGGTCTCGGTTGCTGCACAGGCAGGGACGGTTCCTTTGGTTGCATATTATTTCGGACGATTCAGCTGCTATTTCCTGCTTTCCAGCTTTGTTGTCATTCCGTGTGCCACTATTGTTCTTTATGCTGCAATACTATTGCTGGCATGTTTTTCCGTTCCAACAGTACAGTTCATTGTAGGAAAGACGTTGCTTACAGTAGTTGGTTTCATGAACACTGCCTTGCACCGCATAGCCCATCTGCCAGGTGCAAGCATAGAAGCGTTGCACCCCAGTGTGTTGCAGGTGTCTCTTTGCTTTGCATTCCTGTTTTGCATGTACTATTCAGCTACTTTTATCAACAATGAAACCAACTTGAGATAAAATTGCGTACCTTTGCAGCACTATGCAAAGGTATTTTATTAAATTCTCATACGACGGCACAAACTATCACGGCTGGCAAATTCAGCCGAACGGAATAACGGTACAGGAAGTCTTGGAAAAGGCTTTGTCTACATTGCTGCGCTCAAAGACAGGCGTAGTTGGTGCCGGACGAACCGACTCGGGAGTCCATGCACGCACTATGTTTGCTCATTTCGACTGTTCAGAAGAAGCCATAGACTGCAAACAGCTATGCTACAAGCTGAACCGCTTGCTGCCTCGCGATGTTGCCGTTACTGCCGTGTTTCCGGTTGGAAACGAGTTGCACGCACGCTTTTCGGCTACATCGCGCACCTATCACTATTACATGCACCATGGCAGAAACCCATTTCTTAAGGCTTATTCGTGCGAAATGCCGTACGTATTGGACTATGACAGAATGAACAAAGCTGCAAGTTACCTTGTAGGTGAGCACGACTTTAAATGCTTTTGCAAGGCGGGGGGCGACAACAAGACCACCATTTGCAACCTGACAGAGGCTCGTTGGGAGCGTTGCAACACGCAGCTTTCCATTCGCGACAATGTAGAAGAAGCAGGGCAATGGTGCTTCGTAATAACAGCCAACCGTTTTCTTCGCAACATGGTCCGTGCCGTTGTGGGAACGCTGGTAGAGGTTGGAAGATACAGGATTTCGCCCGACGAGTTCCAAAAGATTGTAGACCATGGCACCCGCAGCGATGCGGGAGAGAGCATGCCAGGCAATGCCCTGTTTCTTTGGGACGTAGAATACCCCCTCTACCGCAAGTAGCATTGTATCTATATAACACCAATCCTTCTACCTCCTTGTATCCTATGCTTAACACCCTCACGAGGGTATCATGCAATACCCTCACGAGGGTGTCAGGCAATACCCTCATGAGGGTATTATATGACGTCGTATAATAGAGTTGATAGGCATCTATATAGTACTATATATACAGAGAGGACACACCACAATCGGCGTGTCCTCTTTTATGCGTCTTACAGTTTATGTCGTCTAAATATTGCTGTTAGCCTATTGCATATTGTAAGTATGTACACTTGTGCCTTGCGCAGAAGGCAGATAGTTAATGCCCCACCAACACATTTGCAGGAGCACAAAGTTCACGATGAGTATCCACATAGCCACCTCCAAATCGCACTTCTTGCGCAAGCGGTAGTGAATATAGGTAAGATAAGCCAGCCAGGTGGCAGCTGCCCAGGTCTCTTTCGGGTCCCAAGCCCAGTAGTGCCCCCAGGCATCTTTTGCCCAGAGCGCACCCGTAAGCATGCCCAGCGACAGGAATGCCCAGCCAATGTAGACAAGGTTGTCCGTAATGTCAAGTTCTTTATGCGTAACTATCTTGCTCTTCTTAAAGAACAACAGATAGACAGCCATGACAAAAGCTGCTCCTAAAAGCGCGTAGGCAAACATGTAAATGATGACGTGCGGAGCAAACCAGGGGCTCTGCAGTGCGGGCATAAGTGTCTTGCTGTGAATTTCGGGCTTCAGCAGATTAATCCCAATGAAGACCAATGCCAAAATGGTAGAGAACGACAGCAGCCATTTATAGTCCCATCGGCTGTAAACAATGATACCGGCTAATGGCAAGAAGAAAGAATACCACAGACGTGTCTCGCCCATGGTACGCATTGGGGGACGGTCGAGCGAAATCCACATGATGAGTATATAGCTAAAGAAAACAACCAGTCCGGCTATCGTGGCACTATATGCCACAGCCTTCCTGTCTTTCCAAGCCGCGCAGGCACCCGCTGCCCAGAGCAGCACCGCTACCATGGCAAAGTATATAAAGTAATTCCAAAATGCAGTCATTTCTTTCCTTCCTCCTTCTTGTATTTATTACGCCCTGCAGTTACAAACATGAGAACTGCGCCAATAATCAGCAAGTAGATCCCCACATAGGTGGCAGGCAGCCAAGGATCCGACACAAGTTCGTACACACTGAGCGTGCTCCATTTGCCCTGCTCCTTGTTAAAGTCGAGCTGGTAAATCTTCCACGTGCCTACGGTAACAGGCTTGTTTACCTCTATGCGTGCCTTGAAGGTCTGGCCATCTTTGGTATAGATATTAACGTCGGAAGCGTAACGCAATGGTTCGCGAGCCGACATGGCTATCTCTGTCCTCTTGTCGAGCTTCAGCGTAGACATAGGGAACATGTAACTTCCCGAGCTCACCCAGCCTTCCTTCACCACGTTCCCTTTCTGCGCCCTGACAAGGATAGCCGTAGCAGCACCCTTATCCTTGTATTCAACGAAACCACCTGCATTAATGCGCATGCCAAGATCGTCCATTCTCATCATCTTCATCATCTGCGCCGGCATGCCCTTGATCATTTTAAGCATACCCGCAGGCAGTGCGTCTTCAATGTACTTCACGACCGTAATGTTCCAACCCATCAGTTCGCCCGAGGTGAACCCCCTCTCGACAATAATGTTCTCTGGCTTGTCGGCAGGCAGGCTCTTGCCCGACTTGGTGTCGAATATAGCCAGCTTGGGAGGATACTCGTCGATACTGAACTTCTGCAGTTCGATGGCAATCGGCAGTTCGTGCACCTGCTGGAAGTTGTCAATGCCACGCCATTCAGGCTTGCCTTCTTCGCAATACATCTTCAGACGTTGCATGTCGGCAGAGCCTAATGTTCCACAAGTAATGAAGATAAACAGTCCGATATGACTGACGAGCGAAGGAATGAACCGCTTCTGAAAGTGCATAAGCTGGTGTATTCCTACTTCTGCCACGATTACAACGCTCCAGAGATAGATGAGAACGAACGGCCAGAAACTAAGCATGCGGCTGAGCCCGACAGGATCCATAGCCGGGTGTCCATCGGCAACCTGTCTGCTTAGTCCCATAATAACGGTAAGTACAGATGCAGTGGCAAGCGCAGGCACGGCAGCCTCAACCTGCGTCATGAAGCGAAACAGATATACTTTAGAGCGCAGTGCATAAAACAGCCCTGACACTATGACAAGTGCAGTTAGGCCAATGATGTTGGCTGGCCACATGAACACGAGCCACTCCATTGCTCCTATAGAGACTTGTAATAGGGCTCCTGTTATCAGAAGCCCTATACTTATTGCAAATCCCTCACGATATTTCCAAGGTTTATTCCACATAATTTATGTCCTGTAAACAATTCTTGTTGCCAGTTATTGTCATTACATTGGTTTGGTAATGAAGCGTCCATGCTTCTTTGCTGCCTGAATCCATTTAGGAACCACGGTGTTGATGAAGTCTTTCTTCTGAGCTTTAAGTTTCTTCATGTCGAGACCAATGTAAGACTGTGCCTTTTCCTTTGTAGAAATGTCTGGCATTGGAACAGGCTTGCTGTAACCATGGCGTGCAAGAATACGAGCTATTTCAACACGTGCAGTCTGTGCGTAGTCGAGAGACATGGCGAGCAGACGAGTAACCTCTTGTGGTGCATGGAAGCTGGCTCCATGACTTGCTACAGCGTAATCCCAGCGCCATTGGCTCTTGCGCAATGCCTTTAATACTGGCTCCATCTCTTTGGCAGTAGCGCCCTTGTCCCAAGCGAACTTGGCTTCGATATGTGCACGAGACAGTTCTTTCTCCACACGGTTGCGAACCTGAAGCACTTTCTCCTGACGCTCATATACATTCTGCCTTAGTGTCTCTTCACTCTGACGGTGGCAAGTCTGACATGTGCGGCTGATGTTTGCCAATGGAGAAGTAATATGGTGGTCTGTATATTTCACGCCACCTTCTTGAACGTAAGGCATGTGACAGTCAGCACAACTCAGACCACGCTGACCGTGAATACCTTGCTTGAAGAGCTCGTATCCAGGGTGCTGTGCCTTTAAGATCTTTGTTTTAGAAAGTGGGTGTATGTAGTCGTAGAAGCCGATAGAGTCGTAATATTCTTCAGCTGCTTCGCAGGTCAGTCCCTTATCTTGTGGAAACTTAAGATACTGACCGTTGTCCTTTTCAAAGTAATACTCGGTATGGCACTGTGCACAAACCAACGAACGCATTTCTTGATGACTGGCTTTGTTTACATCTTTGCCGGCACGTTGCCATGCCTCATAGAGAGCAGGACGAGCTGGTTTCAGTTCCATCGTACGTGCATCATGACAGTCTGAACAGCCAACGGTGTTCATCATCTCATTTCCCCACTTGCTCCACTTTGCAGCATAGAAAGCATTCTTACCCTTCTCGCGCATCAGGCGGGGAACGTCAGGACCTTTACAAGTCCAACAGGTACCAGGCTGCATGTCGTCTTGCCCATCTACACCAGGCGAACCTGTACGCAAGATTTTGCGTAAGTCTTCAATAGCATGGCGATGCCCGCGAGGAGTATTGTAATCACGAGAGAATGCATAACCAGCCCACAAGATTACCATTTCCGGGCGTTGTTCCAAGACATCAGCCTCTTGTGAAGAATTATATTTACTTACGAAAGAAGTGTCTTCCGTCATCGCCCAGGTTTGGTATTCCCTCGGGAAATCTTCAGCAAACTTCTCATTCTGACTTACAATAGAATCGGTCATCACTACTCGGCGGTTATTAAACACTGAGGCAACTTCTGCGCGACGCTCCAACATAGAAGAACAGAGCATACCGAGAACGAAGATGATAAACATTGCTCCGCCGAAGAGCAACCATCCTTGCCATTTCTTTAATTGTTTAGCCATATTGTTTTATTTTATTTCTTTTCAAGTAAATTTTGTAACCACTGTGGCACTGGAGAAGAAGGAATAGGGGTCTGAGTTTCTGCATTCGGAGTGCTGCTCAATGTATTCATTCCCCCATGGGGAACTTCACGATGGCAGTCCCAGCATGCTTTTCCTGCACCACGTTGTGCTTCCATATAGTCTATTCTTCCAGTGCGCACTACTCTTGTATTGAGCTCTTTGTGGCAGCGAATACAATTATCCATTATAACTTCTGCCGATGCCTCTTCAGCCATTATAGCCTGTCGTTCCGATTTCGTAACAAAATAAGCCACGTGCTTCATACCGTCCATACCTTTAAATAGATATTTAGCAGCAAGGCTTGAATGTGGTACATGGCAATCGTTACACGTTGCATCTCGTCCATGACTGGAATGCGCCCATGTGGCGTAGTAAGGAGTCATAATGTGACAGTTTACACAAGCTGCGGGATCATCGCCTATAAGATAAGTCTGCATTCGCAGAAGATAGAAAAACAATCCTCCTAATCCCACAATCACACCCGACAAGATGAGCGATACCACTTTCTGTCGGTAACTTAACTCGGGAAACCATGATGTAAGCTTTCGCAAATTCATCGTAATTATGTTTATTCTATTATTCTAAATAAAAGTCTTTTCGTGCAAAGATAGTTAAAATAGTACAACTCATCAACAGTTTATCCCTATTTATTAGGATTAAATTATTTAAAAAACGTTTAATCAATTAATATATCATAAAATAACAAATTGGGTAACAAATGTTACCACTTGAGTAAAGCAACATTCGTATTTTTGCTGATTAAGTTCAAAGCAAGTATAAGACTAAATGAAAAAAATGCATCGTTGGTTCGGACTAATACTTTGTCTGTTCCTCATAGGTTTTTGTGTCTCGGGTATTATTTTAAATCACCACGAGTTATTCTCGAGTATAAATGTCTCTCGCTCGCTTATGCCCAACACTTATGAATATAAGAACTGGAATCAAGGTCTGATGCGAGGTACGATTGCGAAAGGAGACAGTGTTATTATATATGGTGAAAATGGTTTCTTTCTTACCGACAGCCTTGGGTCGAACATACGAGACTTTAATAAAGGAATGCCCTCTGGAGTTGAGATGCGCAATATACGGAATGTAACGCGTACTCGTTCGGGTGATATATGGGCTGTGGGAAACTTCCAGCTGTTTCATCTGGAGAATAGTAATGTGTGGGAGACTGTCGAACTGGACGGTCTTGATACACGATTAACTGATGTTACTTCTCGTGGTGATTCTGTAGTGGTGGCATCTCGTAATCATCTTTGGTTATCTCCCAATACGGACAAACCTTTTAGGCAAATACAGCTTCGGGCAGGTACCGACTATGATGGGAAAGTGTCGCTTTTGCGTACAATATGGCTGATACATAGTGGTGCGCTCTTTGGTACTATCGGCAAGATAATAGGCGATGCAGTTGCCATTGTTTTGATAATTCTTAGCATTTCTGGTGTCTGGTTTTTTATTGCCCGTAAATCTCGTGCAAGCAGAACACAGCTAAAAACGTTATATTGGATACATCGACGCATAGGCAGAATAACCATTGTGCTCACCTTGTTTGTAACAATAACAGGCTGGTTTCTGCGTCCGCCTGCAATGATTGCTATTGTTAAAGGTCGTGTACCTGCGCTGCCTCTTTCAGTGCAAAGTTGCGATAATCCGTGGAACGACCAACTGCGTGCTGTCCGCTACGATTTCGCCAAGAAAGATTGGCTCATCTATACTTCTAATGGCTTCTATGTCCTACAGGATCTCTTCTCAACTCCACGACCAGTGAATGGTACACCAAAGGTTAGCTTTATGGGCTTGTCATCATTCTATCAGGTAAAAACAGGTCAGTGGCTCATCGGGTCGTTCAACGGTCTATATTTATGGAATCGTGATGCTCAAGAAGGTGCACCAAGAGTCCTACCAATCGACAAGGACATAACGATGGCAGGATTCAGCAACGATTTCAAAGGCCCCATTCTCATTGATTATTACAAGGGAACAACCTATCCCAAGATGCCTGCCCAATTTAAAGATCTCCCGATGTCGCTTCATATGGCTGCGCTCGAAACCCATACAGGGCGTATCTACACTTTCATAAAAGACGGCAGTAATGTCTTTTATATTGCAATTATTGGTCTGGCGATTGCATGGTGTCTCTGGACGGGCTACTACAGACCACGTAAGAATCGTAACAAGAAAAACAAAGACACAAAGAAGCCTAAGAAGAGACGTCAGCATCTTAGGTTAGAAGAGGATAATGAAATAAATGAAACAAATGAATGAATTAAGAATTAAGCGTATTTATCTTTCACCAGAGGAAGATGATGGTTATCGGCTCCTCATCGACCGTTTGTGGCCACGAGGAATTTCAAAAGTAAAGGCGAGTCTCGATGAGTGGGACAAGACTGTAGCACCTTCAACAGAGCTTCGTGAATGGTTCGGACACAAGGAAGAGAACTTTCCCGAATTCGAGAGAAAGTATCGTATAGAATTAGACAACAACCCAGATGCAGCAAATTTTGCACAACATGTTAAAAAGCTTCTTAAAACAGGCAACGTAACATTGCTGTATGGAGCCAAGGACGAAACTTGCAATCAGGCTGTTGTTCTTAAGACTTGGGTATTAAGTAAGTAAGACAGAAAGAATTAAATATAAAACCAAGTCTGTAGGATATAAGTATTAAGACGTAACGAAGTGTCTTCACCACATAAAAGATTAGATATCTCAAACCCACAAATTAGATATCTAACACGCTCGTTTCAGATATCTGTCACGCACGAATTAGATATCTGTTTTTATAACGCCCTTCGAGAGGCTTTGAAAAGTATATAAAAATAGTAGATAAACGGTATAATAATCGATTTCGGCTAAACTGCATAACAACAATATGGACGAAAAGAATAATACATATCAGTTAATGCAAAACAAGACCATCTTGAAAAGATAGTCTTGTTTTGCATTAAGTCGTTGTTGAGAATAATAGTCTGTTTTATCCTCTCACCATTGTAATTATCATCTTAAAGCGTTGCTCAGCTTTCACAGAATGGAGCGCACCAGCTGGAATGATGAAGCTCTCTCCAGCCTTAATGTGGTTGTCTGTACCCTCCACATTGAGTACCATCTCTCCATCTATAACCTGAATAAACGCATCGAAAGGTGCAGTGTGTTGCGAAAGTCCCTGCTCCGCGTCGAAGCTAAAAAGTGTAACGCTACCAGCATTGTTATGAATTAACTCTTTGCTTACTACGCCACCATCAGTATAATCTACCAATTCGTTGGCATTGAAAATTTTTCCTTTTTCAAATTTCATAATCTCTTCTCTTTATTTTGTTGTCATTATTAATCTTCAACAAACTTACAATATGTATGCCATATTAAGATAACAGCCGAACAAAAAGTAGTGTCCTAAAAAATGTGTAAGTTCTTTCTTTGTTTTTATTCATTCTTCTTTCTTCTGCTTCCAGAATTTCCATTGATAAATCTTCCTGGCATATGTTGTTTCTGTCTCTTCCATGGCAACACTTGTCAGGAGGAAAAAATCGGTGCGTGAAAAAGACGCTTTTTATCTTGCTGAAACAACGTCGTACCAGCAAAGAAATAAAAGGAATTTTGCGTTGCTTAATGCTTTACAAACTTCTGATGATTGCGAACGTATATGCCACGTGGCAATTTGGCTTCGGAAGTTCCCGCATAGCGTCCGTCAAGATGGTAAATGCGCTTGTCGCTCTCAGACGGTTGAATACTTTCATGTTGCGTAATGCCTGCCGCAGCCATTTGCAAAACCTCTTTCAGACCTTCATATACATTTATTTCGCCATAGCCATACCAATTGTTCGGATAGGCCAGTGCCGTGTCGTAACGCGTGCACGTCTTGCGAAACACCTCCAAGCAATCCTGCGGTGTAAGGCGAGGGTACGCCTGAAGCCACAAGGCAATGGCACCGGCGACGACCGGCGACGACATTGATGTGCCGCTGTTGGCGTTCCAAGCATAGGTTCTGCCATTGTGTTCAAAGTGCTTTACATCTGATGCCAACGGTGCTCCTGCATTCTTCGGATTCATTATGAAATAACTGCTGTAAGCCGAAACGACATTCTGTCCCGGTGCCATCACATCGGGTTTGGTTCGCCCATCTATGGTCGGACCGACACCGGAGAACGATGTCCGCCGTCCGTCAGTGCCTTTGTCGTAGTCTTTCCATTCGCCTAAATAGTTCAGAAAGCCTCGTCTGTAAGCCGTTGCTCCTACCGAAATAACGCTTGGCGCACTCGACGGCGAGTGAATGCTGTAACTATTATCGCCCATCTTTAACATCGGATTTTGGTCGTGTGGTGGCAGGAACCCCCTTATGCGATAAAGGTCTATCGTTGCTTCGCTACTTGCAAATTCTATCGAAACAGGCACATCGTATCCTAAATTAGGGCGACTTGCAAGGCGAATATCGTAAACCACGTCTTCCGCTTTATAACTTGACGGATAGCCAAGAACACGCCATTCGTACATCTGACTGCCTATCTTAACGGAATCAATCAGCAAGGAGTCTTTGCAAGCAAGCACCTTCTCCATTGGTATTTCAACGACTTGGGCGGTAGGACTGTTGGCGGGAACTTTCATTCGGAATACGAACGGCTTGTCGGTCTTAGCCGTAAAGTAGGCACTTTCGCGGTTTCCCCACAACAACGATTCTATATTCGGAATGCCTTTGGGCTTGTGCACATAGTTTATCCAATCGGCATCGTTGCCTGCTGAAGCAACGATGATATGCCCTGCACCTGTCATTTTGTCGAGCATTTCGTAGTATAGTTGGTCGTAACCGTGGAAATCCTGATGCCCACCCTCGCTAAAGTTAATCACACAGGGCTTGCCTTGGCTGTCGGCATAGTCGAAAATATACTTAAAGCCCAACGCATCGGTGGCGTAGGTGTACTTGTAATAGTCTTCCTTGTCGATGAGTTCGATATTATCGCCTGCAGCATTTGCCACCATAATAATATCTGCTTCGTAGGCTATACCACGATATGGGCTTGTCTTGCCCGCTCCTTCTGCCCCACTTCCGGCTGCTATTCCTGCCGTATGTGTGCCGTGCGTCTGCGTAAGACCGTCTAAAGGATGCCCTATCTGCAATAGTTCTGCCGTACCACGGTAGTCGCGCCCCACTGGCAACGTGCTGCCCTGCGTGTCTTTCGACAGTTGGTCCCAAAGGGCTTTGATGCGGTATTCCGTCATATCGGCATTGTAAAAAGTTGGGTGAGTCAGGTCGAAGCCAATGTCTTGCACTCCTACCACGACACCCTTACCCGTGTATGCCTGTGGCAAGCCTTGTCCGCTGTACACCGGCAAGGCATTCACCATTGTTACGGTAGTGTCCATTTGCACCCTATTGCCATTGCCTGCTTCTATTCGCAATACGTTCCTTTCGTTTGAAAGACCTGCCAATTGGTTCAGGGGAATAGACAATATGTATATATCGTCTGCCTTTGCAAGCTGCCGACAGCCGTACTTCTCTATCGTATTCTCGGCATTGCTGCTAAACTTTGCAAATGCAGTGATAGTGGGCTGAAACTTCTTCGGACTGACCGAATTTACCTGCCTGCTTTGTCGAATGGCATCGGTGGCAGCTTCACGCACCAGCGGCGACATCTTCGTGTAGTCGGGACGCTGTGCAAAACTGCCCAATACAAATAATAAAAGTACTTGCAAAAGGAGTATTTTCTTCATATTATTCATTGCCTGTTGTTATCTATTCTTCTTGCAAAGAAAAGAAAAAAAAACCGAATTAAGCAAATATTCACAATATTTCAAACTGTATTTACGTTTCTCTTAACATAGTCCCCAATATATAATAATTTCAAAACAAACATTTAAAACTATCGAAATGGAAACTAAAAAGTTATACCCTTGGCGCACAATCGCTTCTTTCCTGCTTGTTCTTCTCTCAATGCCGTTAGGGCATGCACTTATGATTATCATGGAAAAGACAATGTCTGAAAGTGCCGTTCATACTGCAGGCTTCTTGTTAGGACTTGTTGGTTTGATAATGGTTATAGTGGGTGTGTTCGTGAAAGGAGACACACGACAAACCCTTTGGGGCTTCATCGGTGGCTTGCTGTTTTGGACAGGGTGGGTGGAATTTTTGTTTATGTACTACGCCCGTCGCTATGGTGTGCCACCGGAAATAGAGAATAATGTTGTTGTTACCAAACCCGAATACTTGATTATGCCTGCTTCGTTCGGTATGTGGGCAGCTATTATGGTGATGTATATATTCTCAACACGCAACGGTTGCGACTTTATAACATGGATTCAGCGCAAATGTTTCGGCAAAAAACAACGCACCATCTGTGCACAACCCATGACACGCCACACCAGCATCGTTACTTTTATGGAAACAATCATGATGCTTTGGGGACTGTATCTGCTACTGATGTTCTGCTACGATAAGAGTTTCTTGGGCGATCACCACCCTGTAACCTTCCTTGTGGGCTTCGGTTGCTTCATAGGTTCGCTGTTTATGTTTAAACGACAGCTGCATTTGGCATCGTGGGGAGCCAACATTCGCATGTCTATTGCTACTGTTATCGTGTTCTGGACACCCGTGGAAATACTCGGACGCATCAACTTTTTCAAAGAGTTTTGGGTTGAACCAGAGAAATACGCCTGGCAAATGACGCTTATATTGCTTGCGTTCATTGTGCTCGGAGTTTACCTTTGGATTAAGGGAACTAAACGAAAAGCAAAAAAGAACCAAAGCAATTAAACTAAGAAAACAAAGAGATTAAAACACAATAACCGCCTCGACAAATCTTTTCGAGGCGGTTATTATGTTTTTGTTTATATCCCTATACGCTAAACAAGACAAGAGTTTATCAGCCAAACCTTCTGAAACAGCTTTGATTTACTTAATCAAATCAATGAAATTAGAAACACTTGTAAGATTATAAACACTTGGAATGATGCTGTAGGCTTCTTGAAGTTTATTCTTTGCAGACCTCCAACCGACCCCATCAGTAATCCAAACGAACTCGAAACCTTCAACAGAATTAATCTTCAGAGCTATATCTGAATAAGAACGAGCAACCTCGTTAAGCTTAGAACCACCGCCACTATAGAAATTAACCTCAATGAGATAGGTCTTTTCCAGAGTTTCAATAACAAAGTCAAAACGCTTCTCGTCATCACCAAGTACAGCCTGCAAGTCAGTCCATTCAGTAGAATAGACTTCCTTACGATAAGTTATATCGTTGTCTGAAAATATCTTTTCAACCACATTTTCCATTACAACTCCACTTCTATTTTTGCGAGCATTGGTATCAAGACCAGTCTCAATACCAAATACATAATCTACCAAATCTTTGATTTTACGCTCTCTAAAGATTTCAGCAAGACCTGTGCCTTCAAGGTATTCAATTACGCCATCAACACTTTCAAACAGCCTATTAAGAAAAATACATTCACCCTTGGAATTTAGAACTTTCCTTTCTCCTTTGCTGCGAACTGCAATAAGAATGTCCATAATGCTGAAAGCTGTTTTATCACGATGCCAAATTGCTTCTACGCTCTTGCGAAGGTCGGTCGTACCAATAAGGCTGTTCAACATACAAAGGCTCAACTTGATATTATCAACATTATTGGAAATCTTTTTGAAATCGCAGAAGAAATTCAATGTTTGGTTTGTCTCTTGAAGTTGAGACATGAATTGTTCAAAGTTCTTTTCCATAGTTTTCGTTATGAAGATAGTGCTTTCTTTAAACCATAGTTGTTTGTCGCATCTCTTTCCGCCACATATTCAGGTTCTAACATAAAGTTGTCTGCATAAGCATTAGCCTTGGTATTTAAATAGTTATGCACCAATATCTCTGTCAGTTTACCTCTTTTCTGCGAATTAGAGTTAATGCTTCGGGCAGCCCAGACCCGCTCAATCTTATATGCACCATAAAGAACATCGAAGAAATTGTCGGTTTCGTCCTTTCCTTTACAATCAGAATTACTGAGCATGAACTTATAGCCAGCTGCATCAATCCTATCGCAAAATTCCTTCAGACGAGCTTGCGCATCATCATTGAATGCCTCTTTGGTATAATTATTAAAACTCGAAGTATCGCTCAACGGGCGATAGGGAGGATCGAAATAAAAGAATGTATCGCCATGAGCATGGGTAAATGTTGCTTCAAAATCGCCTGTCAAAATCTCTACACGCTGAAGTAAAGTACTGTCTTTGCGTATGGTATCAGGATCGCAAATAGTTGGATTGGCGTATTTTCCAAAGGGAACATTAAACAAACCTTTCTTATTTACCCTGTAAAGACCATTGAAACAAGTGCGATTCAAAAAGAAAAACATAGTTGTATTCTCTATCGAATCCAGATTTTTTTGATTGTATCGAGCACGCGCAGCCATAAAGAACGCCTTGCGTTCTTCTTCGGTATCAAGCGATAAATAAGCGATTTCTACCTGCCCAAGCGATTTTATAAGTTCTTCGGGGGTATCGCGAACAACCTGATAACAAGTCGTTAAATCTGAGTTAATATCATTAATTACAGCATGCTTGATATTTGGATACCGTTGCAACATGTAGAAAAGCATAGCTCCACCACCTACGAAAGGTTCAATATAGGTAACATTCTTCCATCTGCTAAAGTCAGCCGGAAGTTGTGCATCTAATTGTTCGATAAGTTGGCTTTTACCACCCACCCATTTAATAAAAGGTCTTGCTTTTGCCATTTCTCATCTTCAAATACCCTCTAAAGGTGTTTATTAATATTCACTATTACTTTAATTCAGTCGCAAAGTTATAAAAAAAGTAATAAATAATCATGCCTTTTTCTTATGAAATACAGTTCTATATTTATCGTAAAGATATTTTTAGATGGCTCAATTGAAGATTATCCTTAAATTTATTACATCGTTTATCTACCACAAGATATTGACAAACAAACTTCAGATTGTAATAAACTAAGAATCAAGCAAGTAGAAAAGACTGTCTAAAAGAGGTTGTTTTGCGAGGTGAAAACGGCTGTTTTACCTTACAAAACAGCCTCTTTTGCAATACCAAAACGCAGCTATTATCTTTTGGCAGGACTATCTTTACAAAATTAATGCTATTTTTCACGTTCCATTCTGCAAGCAATAGGGGTATGGTTTATCATCTTTCGCATATCCACATTGCCACTTTTGGAAATCTGTCGCCTTGTAATAAAGGGTATTAGGAACACGATAAATCATGCCCCTATGCTGTTGCTGCATTGTTCGTTGCACACATGTTTCACGCTATACCTAAACTTATCGAAACGATGGAAGCCCATATCTTCTACTCGTTGTTTGCTTTCGTCTTGTGCAATCTCCGTATTATAATAAGGTATAAGGGGTAAACGAACGAGTGTTTTCTCTGCATATCCGTTTTCTACAAGCCACTTTAAGTTGTGTGCTACAACCTTGTTGCTTTGCATGGTGTAGGCTTTGTAGGTTTGTTCGTCCATATCTTTGACATCGACAATGAATTCCCTGACAAGCGGTGCAACCATTTCCAACTGCTTCAAAGGCACGTTCAACGATGTTTCCAATATGATGCTCCACTCGGGATTCATTATTTTTGCAAACTCAACGATGAACTCGCTGCGCAATAAAGGCTCGCCACCACCAAAGCAAATGCCTCCACCAGTTGCCACGAAATAAAGGTCGTCTATCTCCACCTCGCTGTAAAGTTCGCTCGGTGTAATGGTTCTCAACACACCATCGGGCGACAAGCATTGCGGATTTAAACAGTATTTGCAATACAACGGACAGCCGTGGAAAGCCACAAGAGTAGTTACGCCCTCACCATCGGTGGTTAAACGGTGGCTATCGATGCCGATTATGGGTGCCTTTACTTCTTGCATTTCTTCTTGTGCGACGTGTATTTGGGTGTTGTACGGTTATAAACATCATCGCGTGGACTTGTTGTTATTCCGCCTACAGCGGGCATTTCGCCTTGCATAACGAGTTCATCGTTTTCTAAAGCTACGGTTCTATTTCTCGCGTCTAATAGGTCTTTTGCCTTAACCATCTTGTCTTTACACCCAACAAACGATATTTTCAAATTTGTTTCTCGAGGCACTTTCACTGCAAAATAACCATCTATGTCGCTTATCGTCCCTTTGGTTGTGCCCTGAAGAATTACTGAAGCTCCTGGTATAGGTTCTTTATCATCATCAAATATCAAACGGGCACGCACCACAATTGCATCTTCTGCTCCGTCAGAAAGGTCTTTTACAGCAATACTGTCTAAAGCATTAACTTGCGGAACAGGCTTTTTAAAATTGTCTTGTTTTATGTTATGAGCCACATCTTGTATAGGAACAACCATTACACACAAGCCAGCTGCAACTCCGCCCACCTTTACGGCAAAGCCATTGCGTTGCTTTCGTTTGAGTTCACCCTCTAAATAGCGCACTTCTGCTTCGCATGCAGGGCACGTTCCCTTGCATTCGCCTTCATAATTGCACTCTTTCGGAGCGTAACGAATACCGTTTGCATCGGCAATTCTCCGGCGAATATCTTTCAAAAACTTACAAGTTGATTTACCTTTATTCATAAGTCGCATTCCTTTAAAAGTCTTTCGGTTCCTCCAACAAGAGGCTATCTTCCGACGGTAAAATTATAAATAATATCTCAAAATACAAAGAAATAGCGGCAAAATAAACAACAGGACCTCGATATTCTGACAATTTGGCAGAGCCTTTTAATTAGGAATATTATTTGATATTATAAGAATAAACATAAAAACAAAAGGAAAAAGCAATGACATTAGACAAATTTACAATTAAAGCACAAGAGGCTATCCAAGCCGCAATAGACTTGGCAAGCCGCAATGGGCAACAAGTAATCGAGCCATTGCACATTCTTGCCGGCATAATGGAGAAAGGAAAGGACGTAGTGAACTACCTCTTCCATAAGTCAGGCATTAATCTGCAAATAGTAGAAAGTGCAGTGCAAAGCGAGATTACCCACTTGCCCAAGGTGTCAGGAGGCGAACCTTATCTTTCTCCCGATGCCAACAAAGTAATACAGACAACGATGGACGAGTCGCAGAAAATGGGCGACGAGTTCGTGAGCATAGAGCCTTTGTTGCTTGCTCTGCTAAAAGTGAATTCTTCAGCAAGCCGTATTCTAAAAGATGCAGGCTGTACCGAAGAAATAATGAGGGCAGCAATTAAGGAACTAAGACAAGGTTCGAAAGTACAAAACCAAAGTGGCGACGAGAACTATCAGGCTTTATCAAAGTATGCACGCAACTTGGTTGAATACGCTCGGTCGGGAAAGCTCGACCCAGTAATAGGTCGCGACGAGGAAATACGCCGCGTATTGCAAATTCTTTCACGAAGAACGAAGAACAATCCTATACTTATCGGCGAACCGGGTACGGGTAAGACCGCCATTGTAGAAGGCTTGGCAGAACGTATAGTACGGGGCGACGTGCCAGAAAACCTGAAAGACAAGCAACTCTACTCGTTGGATATGGGTGCGTTGGTAGCAGGCGCGAAGTACAAAGGCGAGTTCGAGGAACGACTGAAAGGTGTCGTCAAAGAGGTAACCAACGCTGAAGGCAACATCATTCTCTTCATCGACGAAATCCACACGCTCGTCGGAGCAGGTGGCGGAGAGGGTGCAATGGACGCTGCCAACATTCTGAAGCCAGCCCTTGCACGAGGCGAACTGCGTGCCATCGGTGCGACAACGCTCAACGAATATCAGAAGTACTTCGAGAAAGACAAGGCACTCGAACGTCGTTTCCAAACAGTAATGGTAGACGAACCGAGCGAGATAGACGCCATTTCAATACTTCGTGGATTGAAAGAACGCTACGAGAACCACCATAAAGTGCGTATTCAGGACGATGCCTGCATTGCTGCCGTCAAACTATCCGAACGTTACATCTCTGACAGATTTCTGCCCGACAAGGCTATAGACCTGATGGACGAAGCCGCAGCAAAGCTTCGCATGGAGCGCGATTCGGTTCCTGAAGAGTTAGACGAGATTACGCGCCGGCTGAAACAGCTGGAAATAGAGCGCGAAGCCATCAAGCGCGAAAACGATACCGACAAGATTGCACAGTTGGACAAGGAGATCGCCGAACTGAAAGATCAGGAAACGAGTTTCAAGGCTAAGTGGGAAGGCGAGAAAAACTTGGTGAACAAAATACAGCAAGACAAGGAAGAGATTGAGCATTTGAAGTTCGAAGCCGACAGGGCAGAACGCGAAGGCAACTACGAACGTGTGGCTGAAATTCGTTATTCACGGTTGAAAGCGTTGGAAGACGATATAAAGAACATACAGAAACAGCTGCAAGCAACACAAGGCGGCGAAGCCATGATAAGAGAGGAGGTTACTGCCGAAGACATTGCAGAGGTGGTAAGCCGATGGACAGGAATTCCTGTTACAAGAATGTTGCAAAGCGAACGCGACAAGCTGCTACACCTCGAGGAAGAGCTGCACAAGCGTGTCATCGGACAAGACGAGGCTATCAGTGCCGTTGCCAATGCTGTCAGACGTTCTCGTGCAGGCTTGCAAGACCCCAAGAAACCTATCGCATCTTTCATCTTCCTCGGCACAACGGGTACTGGTAAAACCGAATTGGCAAAGGCATTGGCAGAATACTTGTTCAACGACGAGACGATGATGACGCGTATAGACATGAGCGAGTATCAGGAAAAGTTCAGCGTATCGCGCCTCATCGGAGCGCCTCCGGGGTACGTCGGTTACGACGAAGGTGGACAATTGACCGAGGCTGTTCGACGCAAGCCGTACTCTGTAGTTTTGTTCGATGAAATAGAAAAGGCACACCCCGACGTGTTCAACATTCTGCTGCAAGTGCTCGACGACGGTCGGCTGACCGATAATAAAGGACGTGTGGTAAACTTCAAGAACACCATCATCATCATGACGTCTAACCTTGGGTCGCAATATATCCAGCAGGAATTTGCCAAACTCACGGACAACAACCGACAGGAGATTATCGACAATGCACGCAACACCGTGATGGATATGCTGAAACAGACCATTCGTCCGGAGTTCCTGAACCGCATCGACGAAACGATAATGTTCCTCCCACTCACGCAAAGCGAGATAGCACAGATTGTAACCTTGCAGCTTAAGCGTGTGGAAGCAATGCTTGCACCACAAGGATTTACACTGAAATGGACCGACAGCGCAGTAGATTATCTTACCAAGGTAGGCTACGACCCAGAGTTTGGTGCCCGCCCTGTGAAGCGAGCTATACAACACTACGTGCTGAACGACCTCAGTAAAGCAATCCTTGCAGAAACCGTAAGTCGGGAAAAGCCTGTCATCATCGACGACTTCGGAGAAGGATTGGTATTCCACAATTAATGATTATAGGTAAGCTCTATGCCTCCTTTGACCTCTATAACACATAGAGTCCTCATATATTCTAAAACATTGACCGCCCTACTCGTACAGAGGAAGGGCGGTTTTGTTTTATATTCCACAAACTACAACAAGACAGAAACAATGATACTGTTAGGCGTTTATCCCATACATAAATTCTAAGAACATACCTAAAAACTTCCATTTTATTTTGATTAATCTGCAAATTAACGTACCTTTGCGATGTTTCCGACTATCTAAACGAGCAATATTCAACTTTGCATAGACTTTAGTATAACAGAAAGAAAACTTAAAAAGAATGAATAAAAGAATAGGAACAATATGAAATGTAAGAACTGCCACACGGAAGTGAATGAAAACGAACAGCAATGTCCTAATTGCGGTGCACCTTTACACGACGACTGCAACGAACCTACCATTAGTCGTGGGTTGGTAGTATTCATCGTTATCGGCACCGTATTTCTTGTAGGTTATGGCTTTTTCTACTATTTCAACCACATGCACGACCCTAAATATACGCTTACTTCGATAGAGCCAGACTCTAATTTGGCTGAGAAAAATACAGTTAAGATCGATACGATTGCACTTGGTACGCTTGACAAGGATTCGTTAGATAAAGAGGAAGCGAAGCAAGCAGAGAAAGTGCTGAACAGCATTCGGGGGAAACGAAACAAGAATAACAGCAGGAACAAAGAACAAAAACAAGACGAAGAAGCGTCTCCTGTAACTGTGCCTTCCAACCCAGACGACGGCAACACTGCACCCGACGTTACACCTATTGCGCCTACTGTCGCGAAGCCACATGTAGAGAAAATAGAGGTGAAATAACGAATAGCGCAACACAAAGAAGTGGTTACACTATCACTTCCAGAACTATACAACGTCCGTTTTCTACCCGAAAGCGGACATCTTTGTTTCCAAACGCCATGCCGTAAACACGATTGGCATCGTGCTGATAGTGTGGACGTGGGTCTTGGGCAAGCACTTCCGATAATGCCTTTATTTCGTTCTGATTGAAGAAATCGCCTATGTTATCGGGCAATTCTACATCTAAAGATTGCCAAATGCTTGAATCGGTATATCCACCACGTGCTTCTATGTGTGCATCGGCGTATGGCAAATAAGGCTTGACATCGTAGATAGGCGTTCCGTCCATAAGGTCTGCTCCCGAAACTTCTATGACACCATCTTTGCCAATATTTACTATGCGCACCGATGACAAGCCCAAACCGTTCGGGCGGAAAGGCGAACGTGAAGCAAACACCCCTACCCTTTCGTTGCCTCCCAAACGTGGCGGACGCACCATAAGGCTGTCGTCCTCATTCCACTTCTTACCTCCAACAGGTTCGTTCGCCGAGAAACCCCATATCAACCAAACATAATCGAAACCTTCCAAGCCACGCAAGGCATCTTCACTGCTGAATTTCGGTTCAAAAACAATGCGTCCTCTCAACTCGCTTACCAATCCGCTTTGGCGCGGAATACCAAACTTTGTGGTAAACGGAGAACGAAAATAAGCTATCGGTTCTATTTCTTTCATACCACAAACTTACATAAAAAAACGCAAAAACAAATACACAGCTCAATAATTATTGCATTTTTTATTGACAACTAATACAGCCTTTGCTATTTTTTACTTATCTTTGCGACTGCATTAAACCGAAATTTGCAAAATCGAAACGAAACTTTACCTTTAGAATAACATACAACTAAGGATATGGAAAATAAAGAAAAACAAAACATTGAACTTCCTGAAAACGCCTTCCGAGAACTGAAAGAGGGCGAGGAATATCAACCCGTGATGAGCCCGAACAAGGTTTATCCAGAAGTAAGTACGTGGTCTGTAACTTGGGGATTGGTAATGGTGGTGCTGTTTTCGGCAGCGGCTGCCTACTTAGGACTTAAAGTCGGACAGGTATTCGAGGCTGCCATACCGATTGCCATCATTGCCATTGGTATGTCGTCGGCTACCAAACGCAAGAATGCGCTGGGCGAAAACGTCATCATTCAGAGCATCGGAGCTTGCTCGGGCGCAGTTGTTGCAGGCGGTATCTTCGTTATGCCTGCCATTTATATGCTCGAATTGCAAGCCGACTTCTTCCAAATATTCATTGCAGCAGCGTTGGGCGGCATCTTGGGTATTCTTTTCTTAATCCCGTTCCGTAAGTATTTCGTTAAGGAACAGCACGGCAAATACCCCTTCCCTGAAGCTACGGCTACGACACAGGTGCTTGTGAGCGGCGAGAAAGGTGGCAGTCAGGCGAAGCCATTGTTGCTTGCGGGTCTTGTAGGTGGTCTTTACGACTTCAGCGTGGCTACGTTCGGCTGGTGGAACGAAACCGTTACAAGCCGTATGATTGGCTTTGGCGAATCCATAGCCGACAAGGCAAAACTCGTATTCAAGGTAAATACAGGTGCGGCTATCTTAGGTCTGGGTTACATCATCGGTCTGAAATATGCCTTCATTATCTGTATGGGCTCGCTCGCAGTGTGGTGGTTGATAGTTCCCGGAATGGCTCTCCTGTTCCCCGATACCGTGCTGAACCAATGGGACCCAAGCGTGGTTGTTACGGTGGGCAGTATGTCGGCAGAAGAGATTTTCAAGAACTACGCTCGTTCTATCGGTATCGGCGGTATTGCAATGTCGGGCGTTATCGGTATCGTAAAGTCGTGGGGCATCATCAAAAGTGCTGTCAGCTTGGCTTCAAGAGAAATGAAAGGCAAAGGCGCAAGCCAAGAAGAAGCGATAAGAACACAACGCGACATTTCGTTTAAGATAATTGCTTTCGGCAGTATTACAACTTTGGTGATAACCTTCTTGTTCTTCTACTTTGGCGTAATGCAGTTCAACTTGATGCACGCCGTTGTGGGTATCGTGCTCGTGGCACTGATTGCCTTCCTCTTCACGACGGTTGCAGCAAATGCCATTGCCATTGTCGGTTCCAACCCAGTGTCGGGTATGACACTGATGACGCTTATCTTGGCTTCCGTAGTTATGGTAGCTGTCGGACTGAAAGGCAATTCGGGTATGTTGGCAGCTTTGCTGATCGGTGGTGTAGTATGTACCGCCTTGTCGATGGCAGGTTCGTTTATCACCGACCTGAAGATTGGTTACTGGCTCGGTACCACACCTAAGAAGCAGGAAACGTGGAAGTTCCTCGGCACTATTGTATCGGCAGCAACCGTTGCAGGTGTAATGATAGTATTGGACAAGACCTACGGTTTCAATTCAGGACAGTTGGCTGCACCGCAGGCAAACGCTATGGCAGCCGTTATAAAACCATTGATGAGCGGACAGGGTGCGCCTTGGATTCTTTACGGTATAGGTGCTGTCCTTGCATTGGTGTTAGACCGTTGCAAAGTGCCTGCACTGGCTTTCTCGCTCGGTATGTTCATTCCTATTCAGCTAAACATTCCTTTAATCATAGGTGGTGCGGTGAACTGGTATGTTACAACACGTTCCAAGGACGAGCAAATTAACAAGCTACGTGGCGACAAGGGCACGCTCATAGCATCGGGCTTCATTGCGGGCGGTGCACTGATGGGTGTTGTTTCTGCGCTGATTAAGTTCTTCGGCATCGAGTTCGACCACGCCGAATGGTGGCAAAACCACCTTTCTGAACTTCTCGCACTCGTTGCTTACATTGCTCTGATACTCTACTTTATCACGGCAACAAAGGTTTCTGGTAAAGACAAAGCAGCGTAAACAAATTAAGAAACTCTATTGAAAGAGAATGTATTTAGCCGATACATTCTCTTTTTCTTTTTAGGCTGTCTCTCTAAATTATCTCTCATTAAACCGATGTTTCTTGCATCAGTTAGTATCAAAACACTATTAAGTTCGTGCAGGAAGAGACTTAATTAATTGAAGAAAGCTTATAAGCTATCTATAAAAAGCTTATAAGCTATCTATAAAAAGCTTATAAGCTATCTATAAAAAGCTTATAAGCTATCTACAAAAAGCTTATAAGCTATTAATAAAAAACTCATAAGCTTTCTACCATTAGATAAGTGTCCGCGATGGTATTCACAGATGATATAATTCAGCTTGATATAAAAACACGCTATGCAAACCATAATTGGAGCGATTAACATAGCACATATCAACTATTCTGTCATTTAGTTATAATTAGAATATTATATTGCAGTTTATCGCTTCATTTTTTGTATTTTTGCAATCGTATGCATAAAGGTAAAGATAACTATACGTTCCTGACAGCGGAACCAATTCATAAGGTTGTGATAACAATGGCGGTTCCTACCATAATTTCGATGTTGGTAACCAGCTTGTACAACATTGCCGACACTTACTTTGTGGGACAGATAAACACGCAGACCACGGCAGCCGTGGGCATTGTGTTTTCGGTGATGTTCTTCATACAGTCGTTCGGTTTCTTCTTCGGACACGGTTCGGGAAACTACATTTCACGCGAATTGGGTGCAAAACGCCACGATAATGCCGTACGTATGGCATCGAATGGCTTCTTCTTTTCGTTCGCATTTGGTATAGTAATTATGATTGTGGGGCTGCTTAATCTTAAGCCTCTATCGGTTTTATTGGGAAGCACACCAACCATTCTGCCCTATACCGAGAAATATTTAGGTGTTGTGTTGCTTGGTGCTCCATTCTTAACATCATCGCTCACGCTGAACAACCAGATGCGTTTGCAAGGCAATGCCACTTATGCAATGTATGGCATTGTGGTGGGTGCGGTATTGAATGTTGCGCTCGACCCACTTCTTATTTTCACCTTCGATATGGGAATAACGGGTGCAGCCATTGCAACCGTGACTGGACAGGCAGTTTCTTTTATCATTCTTTTCTATATGGCTCGGCAGGGAGAGAACATCGGAATATATCTTAAGAACTTCGCTCCGTCGTGGAATGCACTTAAAGAAATCTTCTTGGGAGGTAGTCCATCGCTGTCGCGTCAGGGATTGGCGTGCTTGGCAACAATGTCGTTAAACATTGCAGCAGCCCATTACGGCGACGAAGCTATTGCTGCAATGAGCATAGTTACACGTATATCTATGCTTGTGCTTGCAACAGTTATTGGGTTGGGGCAAGGGTTTCAACCATTATGTGGTTTCTGCTACGGTGCAAAACTTTACGACAGATTGAGAGAAGGCTATATGTTTACCGTGAAAACGGGCACGCTCTTCTTGCTCGCTTGCACCATTATAGGCTGGATTTTCAGTGGGTCGCTCATCGAATTGTTCCGCAACGATGCCAAAGTTATAAGCATAGGCGTTGTTGCTCTGCGCTGGCAATTGTGCACTTATCCCTTTGGTGCCGTGATAGTGGCAAGCAATATGCTTGCTCAAACTTGCAGGAAGCCGTGGCGAGCTAACTTCCTGGCAGCAGCACGGCAGGGACTTTTCTTCATTCCTTTAATATTTATACTTCCGCAATTCTTCGGACTTTTAGGCGTGGAGATGTGTCAGGCAGTGAGCGATACCTTCTCGTTGTTGGCAACAATCCCGATAATGATTTATACTTTCAGAGAATTTAAGAAAGAACAAATAGAGTTTAATCAACAAAAAAACAAATAGATTATGGAAAATAGATTATTCACAGTAAATGGTATGCGTTGCGAACATTGCAAGGCAAGTGTAGAAAACGCAATAAAAGAAATAGCAGGTGTAGAAACTGCAGAAGTAGACTTAGCAAACAAAACAGTAAAAGTTTCGTACGACAGCAATTTGGTAAGTCCCGACAAAATAAAAGCGGCAGTAGATGCAATAGGTCGCTTTGAACTGATTTTATAAGACTACAAGGAGAAAGAAAAATGAAAAAGACCATTCCAGTAATTGGTATGGCATGTTCGGCATGTTCTGCCAATATAGAAAAGAAACTAAACAGCTTAAACGGAATAACATCAGCTTCAGTGTCGTTACCATCGCGTTCAGCATTAGTAGACTTCAATCCAGACGAAGTTTCGCTGACAGACATGAAAGCAGCTATCAACGCAATTGGTTACGACCTTGTTATTGAAGAAGGAAGATCGGCAGTTGAAATAGAAAAACGAGCTTACACACTTTTAAAGCGTAAAGCTATTCTGTCGTGGATATTTGCCATTGGCGTTATGGCAATATCAATGCATTGGATTAATCTTGGAAATAACAATACCAGCAATCAGGTGGCTTTGCTTGTTGCGCTGGGCAATATGTTGTATTGTGGCAAACAGTTCTATGTTTCGGCATGGAAACAGCTAAAAAATGGTTTGGCAAATATGGATACGCTTGTTGCCTTGTCTACTTTAATAGCTTTCTTGTTCAGCGTTTTCAATACATTCTGGGGAGAAGCCGTGTGGAGCAGTAGAGGAATTGTGTGGCATACTTATTACGATGCATCGGTTATGATTATCACCTTTGTGCTTACAGGTAAACTTTTGGAAGAAAAAGCCAAAGACGGAACAGCATCGTCTATTAGAGAGATGATGGGAATGACACCTAAGACAGCACATATTGTAGATGGCGACAAGGTAGAAGAAGTGCCAATATCTACAATTGAAGTAGGCGATTTGCTGGAAGTCCGTACCGGAGAGAAAGTTCCTGTAGACGGAGAAGTGGTTTGGGCAGAAAGCTTTATGACACCAGATGCAGCTTACATTGACGAAAGTATGATTACGGGCGAGCCTAATCCTGCAAAGAAGGAGAAAGGCGATAGAGTTTTGGCAGGCACTATTCCAAATCAAGGAAAATTAAGAATGCGTGCTCGCCAAATTGGGAAAGACACCATGTTAGCACAAATTATACGTATGGTTCAAGAAGCACAAGGTTCTAAAGCTCCTGTTCAACGCATCGTAGATAAAGCAGCATTGGTGTTCGTTCCTGTTGTATCGACAATAGCTCTCGTTACTTTCTTAGCTTGGTGGATTATTGGAGGTAATACTTATTTGCCACAAGCCATCTTATCGGCAATTGCAGTGTTGGTAATTGCTTGTCCATGTGCAATGGGATTGGCTACACCAACAGCACTAATGGTAGGTATAGGCAAGGCTGCCGAAGAACAAATACTGATAAAAGATGCTTCGGCATTAGAAAACTTGCGCAAGATTAATGCGCTCGTAACCGATAAAACGGGTACACTAACTATACCAAACAAAAATATAGACTTTACAAAATCGGATAATTTGGCTTTAGAAGAACGCGAAACTCTAAAACCAAATGCACGCGAAGCAATGGAGACATTGCAAAAAAACGGTGTGGAAGTCTATATGATGAGTGGAGACAAGGAAGAAGCCGCTAAGTATTGGGCAGAAAAGGCTGGAATAAAACATTATCAAAGCAAAGTTCTGCCACAAGACAAAGAGAGCTTAGTTAGACGTTTACAAGCAGAAGGAAAACATGTTGCAATGGTTGGCGATGGTATAAACGATACGCAAGCATTGGCTTTGGCAGATGTTAGCATTGCTATAGGAAAAGGAACAGATGTTGCAATGGACGTTGCGCAGATTACACTTATGGGCGACGATCTTCGTACCTTACCAGAGGCATTACAATTAAGTCGTCGCACTGTACGTATGATTTGGGAAAATCTGTTTTGGGCGTTTATATATAACATTGTTTGTATTCCGCTCGCAGCTGGCGTATTATACTTATTTGGCATAGACTGGCAAATAACTCCATCTTGGGCAAGTGCTTTAATGGCTTTCTCAAGTGTCAGCGTTGTTCTGAACAGTCTACGTCTGAAGTTGATGAAATAAATACACTAAGTCTCAGCATCTAAATTGCACAGTTTTGTAGTGTATATATAATAAAAGGTGGACTCTTCTTACAAAGGTCCACCTTTCTTTATTAGTTCTATTATAGAGCGTTTTATCTATCGTTTTTACTTTGCATAAGAAACACTACGTGTCTCGCGAATAACCGTAATTTTAACTTGTCCAGGATAAGTCATTTCGTTCTGAATTTTTTCAGCAATCTCTGTACTTAGTTGTTCGCTTTGTGCATCGTCCATCTTATCGGCACCAACAATAACACGTAGTTCTCTACCAGCTTGTATAGCATAAGTTTTTGTTACGCCTGGATAGCTCATAGCAATTGCCTCTAAGTCGTTCAAACGTTTTATATAAGCTTCTACTATTTCGCGACGAGCACCTGGACGAGCACCAGAAATTGCATCACAAACTTGTACAATAGGTGCAATAAGACTGGTCATTTCTGCTTCGTCGTGGTGTGCAGCTATAGCATTACAAATTTCTGGTTTCTCTTTATATTTCTCCGCAATACGAGCACCGTATAATGCGTGTGGAAGTTCTGTTTCTTCGTCAGGTACTTTTCCTATATCGTGCAACAGTCCTGCACGCTTTGCTTTCTTAGGATTTAACCCAAGTTCGCTTGCCATAATACCACAAAGATTTGCAGTTTCTCTTGCATGTTGCAAAAGATTTTGTCCGTATGATGAGCGGTATTTCATTTTTCCTATAATACGAATAAGTTCTGGGTGCAAACCGTGGATACCTAAATCGATTGCCGTGCGTTTTCCGGTCTCAATTATCTCGTTGTCTAATTGTTTTTTCACTTTAGCAACAATTTCCTCTATACGTGCCGGGTGAATACGTCCATCAGAGACTAATTGATGAAGAGCCAAACGACAAATTTCACGACGAACTGGGTCGAAACCAGAAATAACAATTGCTTCGGGTGTATCGTCTACAACTATTTCTACACCTGTGGCTGCTTCAAGTGCACGAATGTTTCTACCTTCGCGACCAATAATCCTACCCTTTACTTCATCGCTTTCAATGTGGAAAACACTAACAGAATTTTCTATTGCGGTTTCTGTTGCAACACGTTGAATAGTCTGAATAACAATTTTCTTAGCTTGTTGATTAGCATTCAGCTTAGCCTCGTCAACGATTTCATTGATATATGATGCAGCATCGAGTTTTGCCTGATCTTTCAAACTTTCAACAAGTCGGCTTTTTGCTTCTTCCGCACTCAATCCAGAAAGTTCTTCGAGTTTTGCACGTTCTAACTCTTTCTGTTTTTCTAATTCTTGTTCCTTTACCAACAATAACTTCTTTTCATTTTCTATACGCTGTTGTTGTTGTTCTATTTCCTGCTTGCGACGATTTGTTTCGTCTAACCGTTGATTTAGCGTAATTTCTTTTTGTTTTAAACGGTTCTCATTCTGCTGGAATTTGTGGTTTCGTTGCTGAACTTCTTTTTCTAATTCACTTTTCTTATTAAGAAACTTTTCTTTAACTTCGAGTAGTTTTTTCTCCTTCAACACCTCAGTATCTCTTTCGGCCTTTGCCATAGATTCTTTGTATTGTGCATTAATCATGTAACGGAATGTAGCATAACCAATGACGCAACCTACTGCGAGACAGCCGAGGGCTATTATTATTGTTATTAAACTCATCTAAAATTATTTCTATATATTATTTTTATCTTGGTTATTTTTTTAATGCTTCTTCTATCTCTGAAGTGAGTTTACCAAGAACTTCTTTAAATGGTGCTGTATCGTTTCGTGCACCTTCTTTCTTGTAATGAAGCGTTATATCCAACATAGCCATATATAATATGTCTTTATCGCTCTTTTTACCTTTGAAGTAGGTGGCATAGGTATTTACAGTATCCGTTATCAATTTTGACGCTGCACGATAATATTCTTCGTCTTCACGCGGAATATTCACCGACAGTTCTGTATCGTATACATGTAACCTGATATGCAATTTATCATCAGCCATTCTTTCTGGGTTATTTCTCACTAATGAGTGTGATGCACTTGTTTACATCTCGGATAAGTTTCGATATACGTTTCTGGGCGTTTTCCATATCACCATCAGAAATCTCTATCATCTTAGCCATTTTTAATGAATTATAGTCGTTTCGTGCTTGTTTTAGTTGTGCTTCGAGCTTTTCAATCTCTTTATCACGTTTATCCACCAACTCACACAAATCGGTGTTTTCTTTTTTTACTTCTTCATACTGAAGTATCATTTGTCTAACACGAGTTGCAAAAGTATTTAGGACCTTTTCATTCGCATTCATCTTCTATTTCATTTTGGCTACAAAATTACGTTAAAGATTTAATTTAACAAAATTTTTTGCCCAATTATTTTCTTTTCCCTATTGAATAACCCTTATGCTTTTGTTGCAACATTTTTGTTTTGTTTGGGCTCTTTTTTTGCTAATAGAACGATTTGATATACAAATTCTGTTGCCCATTTGCGTGAAAAACCAAGGCGTTGCGATAATTGACGGACAGACATTAATGTTTTTATGACACCAGGGTCGCGATAATCATTTTTGCCATATATATCGTTTATAGTTTTCTCTGTCATTGTATAGATAAGCTTTTTAAAGAAACCAGGCATACGCAGTTTAAATTTCATCAGATTACCAACAAGCATCATCAAATCTTGTGTATAAGCCTGAAATTGATATAGATACCCTTGCGCATCTTGTATCTTCCTACAGTTTTTCTTCACACTTGCATCAATTTCATCGAAAAACAAATCGCTTGTGCCATACAAGTTCTTCATTGTCTTTTTTACACTATTCCTCTCCCCTACTCCTAATTTGTTATTGACAGTTGGAACATGGAAAGTTTGCTTATAACTACGAAGATCCGGCAACATTGACAGGCTTGTAATACCTAATCGGGAGGCAAGAACAGCTTGAAAATACACACGTACCAAAGTCATATAGTCGTTCATACCGCCAACTTTCTCCTGGTCTTCGTTATTTCTTCTAAATATTTTCGAAAATATTCCCATTTTAGTCTATAAATGATTTGATTAATAATTAAGTTCTCGCTCTTTACGCTTGCAAAGTTAAGAAAATAAAATAAGATTGGGACATATTAGTTTGTTTTTTTAGCTGACAATTAAAGTATAGGCAAATCTGAAAAAATAAAAAAGTCATTGAAATGTATGCCTCCAAAAACTTATAATAACAAAAAAAAATTTTATAATAAAAACTGGAAAGGCATAAATTACTACTAATTGCACCTTCTACGTGGAATTTATAGAACATACCATAATAAATAAAGAAACAGATGATAACATTTTTTATTGTAGATGCCTTGAATATCAATTTAATTGATTACCTTTGCGAACAAATTATAAAATAACTCGGAATAGAATGAATGGTGATAACTATTTGCAAGTAATTATTGGAATGTTTCTACGAGATATGAAGATAGAGAAAAGTGTATTGCCTACTTGTTCTAACTGGGCATAACATCAACATAATAAGCACTTAAAAAATAAATATGAAAGGTATTGTTCTAGCAGGAGGGTCAGGTACGCGCCTTTATCCAATTACGAAAGGCATAAGCAAACAGTTGATACCTATTTATGATAAACCAATGATTTATTATCCTATTTCCGCCTTAATGCTTGCAGGCATAAAAGAAATATTGATAATATCAACTCCATACGATTTGCCAGGTTTTAAGCGTCTTTTAGGCGATGGACATGATTTTGGAGTAAAATTTGAATATGCAGAGCAACCGTCGCCAGACGGATTAGCACAAGCTTTCATCATTGGAGAAGAGTTTATTGGAAGCGATTCCGTTTGTTTGGTTTTAGGCGATAATATATTTTACGGTGCCGGCTTTACAGGAATGTTGAAAGAAAGTGTAATAACAGCAGAACAAGATGGAAAAGCAACTGTCTTTGGCTATTTTGTGAACGACCCGGAACGCTATGGTGTTGCAGAATTTGACAAAGCAGGGAATTGTCTTAGTATTGAAGAAAAACCCAAACATCCAAAAAGTAATTATGCTGTTGTCGGATTGTATTTCTATCCTAATAGTGTTGTAGAAATAGCAAAGAACATAAAACCTTCAGCACGAGGAGAACTCGAAATAACAACGGTAAATCAAGAATATCTCGCAAAAAATGAACTCAAGGTTCAAACGCTACAGCGTGGTTTCGCATGGTTAGATACAGGTACACATAATAGTTTGTCGGAAGCAAGCACCTTTATTGAATGTATTGAAAAACGACAAGGTCTAAAAATTGCCTGTCTTGAAGAAATTGCGTATAAAAAAGGTTGGATAAGCAACCAACAACTTAGAGAAAGTGCAGAGGTAATGAAGAAGAATGAATATGGTCAATATCTTCTTTGTCTTGCTGATGGTAACAATCAATAGAAATATTGTATTATTATGATAGAGGAAAATAAGAACGTCGAAAAAGAATATGGACAAGACGAAAATAAAAATTCGTTTATAAATTTTCAATTAATTTATCGCACCGTCATTCTTAATTGGTATTGGTTCATACTATCTGTAATTATTTGTGTAGGTTTGGCTGCTATTTACTTGCGCTATACTACGCCTACTTATCAAACTGTTGCGAAGTTACTTATTAAAGACCAAGAAGATAATAAGAAATCGGGGATAAAATATTCATCAAACCTTGGGACTATCTCCAATTCGGAGGGTATCGATAATGAGATAGAAATTCTGGGGTCAAGGTCTGTCGCTCAAGATGCCGTACGCGATTTGAAACTTTATGTAAACTACACAACAAAAGGAAGACTAAAGACGACAACACTCTATAGAAATCAACCACTAAATGTTGATGTCGATAGTAAACATTTAGAAAATTTAAACAGACCGATAGAACTTTCGATTAAACGCGATAGTAATACTTTCATTCTGGATGGTACATATTACGTTCCAACAAATGAACGTGATGCCGAGGGTCCATTTACATTGAATACAAAATTCTATTCTTTGCCACATTCCATTGTTACCCGTGCGGGCGTGATTACTATATCGTCTAATCAAGGTAGACTTTTAAGAAAAGGCGAAGAATTAAATATTACATTGCAATCGCCCAAAAATGCTTGCGGACAATATGTTAACGATATTCAAATTTCGAAAAGTTCGCAAGGGACAAGCATTGCTTATCTCAAAATGACAGACGAAATTCCTAATCGAAGCATCGATTATTTAAAGCAACTTGTTGTAGCTTATAACCGTCAAGCAAACGAAGACAAGAATACTATCGCTCTTCGTACAGAACGATTTATAAGTTCGCGCCTTGGTAAAATTGGTCAAGAATTGAGTGCTACCGAAGGTAAACTGCAGAACTACAAACAGCAAAACGGTGTAGTTGAACAACAAGTAAATGCAGCAAGTAGTTTTTCAAATCAAACTGCATCTGAACAGAAACTAACTGAAATGGAGACACAAATCCAGCTCTTTAATAGTATTGCTTCAGAAGTTAAAAATTCTTCAAGAGATTTTTCACAAGTAATACCATCTGATGTTGGTTTGAGCGATGCAACAGCATCAAGCCTTATCAATAAATATAATGAATTGGTATTAGAAAGAAATCGTCTTCTTCGTAGCGCTTCAGCAAGTTCTCCAGTAGTAGAACCTCTTACCGACCAAATAAGAACGCTTAACAAGAATATTCGACGCGCTATTGAAACTGCACGTAACAATCTGGAAATCCAACGCGATGCTGTAGTTGATCAATTTAAAAAATATAATACGGAAGTTGCTGAAGCACCTGTACAAGAACGAATGATACAATCTATCGAGCGCGAACATGAAGTCATGTCGAGTTTGTATTCTATGTTGCTACAAAAACGAGAAGAAAATAGCATGTCGCTTGCAGCAACTGTCGACAAAGGTAAACTTATTGACGATCCACAATTTGCTGGTATCGTAAGTCCAAATACCGAAATGATATATTTGATAGCATTGTTGGTTGGACTTCTTTTGCCATCTCTTGTTCTGTTCCTCATTCAGTTCTTTAGATATAAGATTGAAGGACACAACGACGTGGTACAGCTTACTAAGTTGCCAATTATTGCCGATGTCCCCGTTGCAAACGAAGCAGCAAAAGGGAAAGCCGACATTGTGGTGCACGAAAATCAGAATAACCAAATGGAAGAAGTGTTCCGTGCAATGCGTACCAATATACAATTTATATTGGAAGAGAACCAAAAAGTAATTCTCTTTACATCATCTACTTCAGGTGAAGGCAAGACATTTACAGCAGCTAACCTTGCAGTAAGTTTCGCTTTGTTAGGCAAAAAGGTTATCTTTGTAGGACTTGATATTCGAAGACCGCGTCTTGCAGAACAGTTTAAGATAAACGACCACAAGCATGGTATTACAAACTTGCTTATAAAGAACGAACCTACGTTAGAAAAGTTAAAAGAACAAATTGTGCCATCGGGTGTAAATCAATACTTAGACTTGTTGATGGCTGGACCTATCCCTCCAAACCCAACAGAGTTAATAGCACGCCACTCTTTAAATATGGTATTCGATTTGTTGCGTCAAGAGTATGATTATATAATTGTAGATACTGCGCCAGTTGGTCTTGTTACCGACACTTTGCAGATTGGTAGAATTGTAGATACGACTGTTTATGTATGTCGTGCCGATTATACGTTGAAATCGTCTTTCGATATGATTAACGAACTTTCAGAAGAAAAGAAACTTCCAAAGATGAATATCGTGCTTAATGGTGTCGATATGTCAAAAAAGAAATATGGTTACTATTATGGTTATGGACGTTACGGAAAATATGGACGATATGGTGCAGGAAAATACGGAAAGCATGGTGCATATGGAAACTATGGCAGTTTTGGTAACTACCGTAACAGCAAATATGGAAATAAGAACGATAATTCTATAAAACGATAATATAAAAAGTGATGAATAAGAAGTGTGTCAATGTAAATGCCTTGCCACACTTCTTTTCTTTATGTAATTATGGTAATAGCAGTAGATTTTGATGGAACTATAGTGGAGCATATGTATCCTAAAATAGGAAACGAAATTCCATTTGCAACAGATACTTTAAAAGAATTAATAAAAGATGGACACCAATTAATTCTTTGGAGTGTTAGAGAAGACGGACTTTTACAAGAGGCTGTAGACTGGTGTCATAGACGCGGAGTAGATTTTTGGGCAGTAAACAAAGATTATCCAGAAGAAGAACGTTCGAAGAACAACCATTTCTCACGAAAACTAAAGGCAGACATGTTTATCGACGACCGCAATGTTGGTGGTTTACCCGATTGGGGAACTATTTATCAGATGATAAAATATAACGAAACGTGGGAAAGCATGCACTATAATCATCAAAACCCTGAATACGGACAGCCAAAGCGAAAGAAACATTGGTGGAACTTTTAGTTTTAGCAAGACCACCTTCCTTATACAGAAAGTACCAACAGAAGTCTTTTGAATAAATTTGATGCTACATTGACGAGTTGGAGAGCATGAAATTATATGGCATTTGTAGTTATTTTGAGGCGTAATGGACATTTGGTAGGCTGAAACCTCTCAAATGTCCTTTATTTATTACCTTTGCAGCATTTGAAAGCTTATGAATAAAAAAACTGTATATTCTGTAACAGTTCAAATGTTAAAAAGAATGGTCATCGGCGTAATGTCCAAATGTACTTTTGCAGGGATTGTGGCAGGCAATTTCAAAGTGATCAGCGTATAGACAATGTGTGTTTATGGAGTGACTATCTGACCGAGAAGCGAACTATTTCTGAGCTTTCCACTCTTCACAAATGCTCAGAAAGAACCATACGCCGTAGGCTAAGTTCAGTGGCAGACAGCTTCACTCCCATCTATCCTGAATCTGCAACAATAATACTGGACACGACCTACTTCCCCAAGACCTTTGGTGTGATGCTCTTTCAAGATGCCGCATCAGGCAGGATACTTCATCGTAGGTTTGTCAGGAACGAGACCAACAAGGAATACCTTGAGGGACTCAGATGCATTAAGGAGGGTGGAACTCGGATAAAGGCAGTGGTGTGTGATGGACATGTCGGGCTTTTACAAGCTGTAACATCCTGCCCTGTGCAGATGTGTCAATTCCACCTGTATTTTAAATTTGTCTTTTTAAACTCAGGTGGAACTCGGATAAAGGCAGTGGTGTGTGATGGACATGTCGGGCTTTTACAAGCTGTAACATCCTGCCCTGTGCAGATGTGTCAATTCCACCAGTTGCAGATAGTCAGAAGGCTTCTTACCAACAATCCGCATTTGCCAGCAGGCATCGAGCTGCTGGCATTAATGAGAAGCATGTTCTCTATTGGGAAAGAAGAATTCACATCAGGCTTTGATAAATGGTGTGACGAATGGAAAGAGTTCCTTGATGAACGAACTCTACTAATCTCAGGCAAGACAACCTATACACATAGAAGGCTGAGAAGTGCAAGGCGTTCGGTAAAGACACACCTTAAATGGCTCTATACGTATGAAGAATATCCTGAATTAGAGATACCCAATACAACAAATCTATTGGAAGGATTCAACTCACAACTTAAAAAGGCACTGCGTAATCATAATGGAATGAAGGAGGTTAATAAAAAGAAGTTCATAGATGGGTTCCTGAATATAAAAAAGTAGGCTGGAATTACCAGCCTACCAAATGTCCATTACTAAAATACGAGAGGTTTTCAGCCTACCAAATGTCCATTACGCCTATTTTGATGAAAAAATTGTTTCCATATTCGTTAAAACGAAAATGCCTGGCAAATGCTTGTTAAAAGCAGTTTGCCAGGCAATGACTCAATTTATCTCTTACGTTTATATCTTGCAGATGATGCCGTGTTCAGTTTTCCGAATGAACTCGACAATGTTGCGGATTTCGGGCGAATTGGGCACCTGCTCGTCTATTTGTATGCAGGCGTCGAACACGGAAGTCTGTCCGTGGAACACAAGTCGGTAGGCATTGGCTATGTGTTTAATCACTTTTTCGCTGATTTCCAGTTCGCGGCAAACCGACGTGTTCACACTGTCGTAGGCAACAGGGCTGCCGCCAGCTACGATGTACGGTGGAACGTCGCGGGCAAAGGTGGTTCCTGCCGTTATGTAAGCGGCAGTCCCTACGCGTGTCCTGGCTTTCTGAATGACGCCGGACGAGTAGATTGCACGGTCGGCAACCTCGCAATCGCCTGCAATCTTGGTGCCGTAGCTGAATATGCAGTGGTTGCCCACCTTGGTGTCGTGGCTGATGTGCACGCCTTCCATAAGGAAGTTGTTCGACCCGATGACGGTTTGGCAACCACGGTGGGTAGCACGGTTGATAACAACATTCTCTCTGATGACGTTGTTGTCGCCGATAACACACTCGCTTTTTTCGCCAACGAAGTTGAAATCTTGTGGCAATGCACCAATAACGCTGCATTGGTGTATCTTGTTTCCGTTGCCTATTCGGCTGCCATTCAGAATGCTGACGAATGGAAACACGATACAGTTGTCGCCAATTACTACATCGTCTTCGATGTAAACGAATGGAAATATTTTGCAGCCGTCGCCTATCTTCGCTTTCGGAGAAACATCGGCTTTTGGACTAATCTCACTACTCATACTTATAAATGTGTTTTAAGAAAACTTATTTTGACCCACCACCAAGCGCATAGTAAAGGTTTACGATGGCTTGTAACTTAGAGAACTGGTCTTGAACCTGAGATATTTCTGCATTCAGCAGGTTCTGTTGTGCAGTAATAACTTCAAGGTAAGAACTTGAACTTTGGTTGTACAGCATCTGTGTTTGCTCTACATTCTTCTTCAATATTTCTATCTGCTTTGTGTAAAGTACGTCTTTCTCTTCGGCAGCATTGTATGCCACCAATGCGTTACTTACTTCCGAACCAGCAGTCAGAACACTGTTTTGCCATTTGTTGTATGCTATCTTGTATTGGTCTTCAGCCACACGAAGTCCTGCTCTAAGCTTTCCTTGCATGAAAATAGGCTGCGTTAGTTTGCCGATAGCATTGAAAAGCAACTTCGCAGGGTTTACCATTCCGTTGCCGTTGCTCCAACCGCCCGAAGCCGTAATGCTTAGAGAAGGGTAGAAGCGGGCACGCGCTTGATTGACATTATAGAAGCATTTAGCCAACGCCATCTCGTTTGCGTGTACGTCGGCACGGTTGCTTAGAATTTCAACACCTATGCCACCAGAGAAGTTTGAAGGCAGTTTCTGGTTGTCTAACGTGCCTCGTGCAATGCCATGCACAGGCTCGCCCATAAGCAGACTCAGCGAGTTTTCAACCTCGCGTGTCTGTTTCTTTATGTCGGTGGCACGTGCTTGAACGCCGTAATAAGCCGACTGTGCACTCTGTACGCTTGTTGCACGTGCTCTGCCGTAGTCCATCTGGAGTTGCATTATATCCCACGTGTTCTTTGTAAGGGCTGCCATATCGGTAACAATCTTGTTCTGCCGGTCGAGCATCAGCAAAGTGTAGTATAGGTTTGCAACGTTGCAGATAAGTTTTGTTTGCACTGCAACCTTGTAGTCTTGCATCTGAATCATAGCCATCTGAGCCGCTTTCTTCGCATTGCGGAGATTGCCGAAGAGGTCTATTTCCCAGCTCGAAGCTATGGGCAACGTGTACGATTTGGTGGCTTCGACGTGCGAACCGAAGTGTGTAATTGTACCTTGCGGTGCAAGAGCTAACGATGGGAGGAATGCCAACTTGGCAGCACCGAGTTGCTGTTCGGCTATATCAATGTTGAGTGCGGCATTGAGCAGGTCGGGATTATTGGTCAATGCCTTCTCTATAATAGCTTGCAAATTAGGGTCGGTGAACACATCGCGCCAAGGAAGTTGCCCAAAATCGTTTGCTCCCTCCAACGTTGTTTGGTCGTTGATGGGGTCGCGTACAAGACCATCGGTTTTCACTTCAGGACGTTTGTATGTTCCATATAGGCTCTTGCAACCCGTCAAAGACAGTGTTGCAAGTCCTAAAATGATGATATTTCTTATTTTCATAACTTTCTTACTTCGTTAGTAATCTTTACTCTTCTACCTCGTAGCTCTCTGCTGGACCACCAAGAAATGGTTTCAATTCCTTTGCCACTTGTTTGTTTTCCTCATCTTCGAACGACATAGGCTTAAACTTTTCCTGTAAGTATTCAAAGATAACGAAGAGCGAAGGAACGATGAACACCTGACAAAGCGTACCTATAAACATACCACCTACGGCAGCAGCACCCAGTGTTTGGTTACCATTCTTGCCCACACCGCTTGCAAACATCAATGGCAACAGACCGATAACCATTGCAAGAGAGGTCATAAGGATAGGGCGCAGACGCGCACCGGCACCGAGAATGGCAGCATATTTAATTGCCATACCTGTACGGCGGCGTTCCAATGCGAACTCTACAATCAAGATGGCGTTCTTTGCCAGCAGACCAATCAGCATAATAAGCGAAATCTGCATATAGATGTCGTTGTTGTGTCCGAATAGCATTGTGAAGAGGAAAGCACCCGCCAAACCGAATGGGATAGACAGAATAACCGCCAACGGAAGGATATAGCTTTCGTATTGCGCACTTAGAATAAGGTACACAAAGACAAGACATAGAACGAAAATGATGGCTGTTGAGTTGGAAGCTTCTTGCTCTGAACGTGTCAGACCAGAGAATTCGTAAGTATATCCTGCAGGAAGTTTCTCGGCAGCAACCTCTTCTACGGCTTTAATAGCATCGCCCGATGAGTAGCCGTCAGCAGCTTGCACGTTTATGTTAATGGCTGTAAACAGGTTGAAACGGGCAATGTTAGAAGGGCCGTACACACGTTTCAAAGTACAGAATTCACCCACTGGTGCCATTCCACCTTTGGTTCTGACATATATATTGCTCAATCCGCTTTCGTGAATACGACTTTCCACAGTTCCTTGAATCATTACTCGGTACAGCTTACCGTAAGCGTTGAAGTTTGATGCGTACATACCACCGTAATAACCTTGCAATACAGAAAGGATAGCGGAAGGCGAAGTTCCAGCTTGTTTAGCCTTAGCCACGTCTATATCTACCATATATTGAGGATAATTAGGATTGTACGAAGTCATTGCCTTGCCGATTTCAGGACGCTCACCCAGTGCTTTCAGATAGTCTTGCGTAATGTTGAAGAACTTGTTCAAATCGCCACCAGTACGGTCTTCCATTGAAATGGACAGACCATTTGCCATCGTAAAGCCAGGCACCATAGGAGGTCCGAATGCCAATATACGTGCTCCCTTGATGCTTGCAGTCTGCTTGTAAATCATACCCAATATCATATTAGAAGATGTCGGGTCGATGAATAAGCCTGCAATACCAGCACCGTCGAATACCGCTTTGATACGGTCAAACAAACCATACTTTCTTTCTTCAAACGGTTTTAACTTGAGAATGAAGGTCGCTTGGTCTGAACCTTGACCGGCAATGAAGTTGAAACCAATGATTTGGGCACGGGTTTCAATGTATGGATTGCTTTTAAACATCTTATCAATCTGCTCCGTTACCTTACGCGTTTCAGTCTGCGACATACCCGGTTCCAAAGAAACGGTAGCAAAAAGTACACCTGTGTCTTCGTCAGGGACAAGTCCTGTCTTGGTGGTTGCCATTGTAATAACCAATGCCACAATACCTAAAACAACAGAAACACCAGTTACGAGGCGGTTGTTGATAATCTTCTCAACCGATTTTTTGTACTTCGTATTAATCTTTTCGTACTGTGTATTGAATGCAAGATGGAAACGGTCGATGCGGCTTAACTTCTTTTTTTCTTCCTCGTTGTGAGGTTTTAAGAAGACAGCACACAAGGCTGGAGAAAGCGTCAAGGCATTCACTGCAGATATAATGATAGACACAGCCATCGTAACACCAAACTCACGATAGAACGTACCTGATGTTCCACTCATGAAAGATACAGGAACGAACACGGCTGCCATTACCAATGTAATGGAAATAATGGCTCCTGAGATTTCGTTCATCGCATCAATAGCTGCCGTTAGCGAACTCTTATAGCCCAAATCGAGCTTCGCATGGACAGCTTCGACCACCACAATGGCGTCGTCCACCACAATTGCAATCGCCAGCAAGAGGGCTGAAAGCGTCAGCAAGTTGATAGAGAAACCGAACATCCATAGGAAGAAGAAAGAACCAATCAACGCCACTGGCACGGCAATCATCGGTATCAATGTAGAACGGAAGTCTTGCAAGAAGACATAAACTACAAGGAATACCAACGCCAAAGTCAGGAAGAGCGTGAAGATAACTTCTTCCATAGAGGCAAACAAGAAGTCTGTTACATCTTGCTGTATTACTACTTTCATTCCTGGAGGCATTGTTTTCTGTGCTTCTGCAAGTGCTGCCTTCACGTCTTTTGCTATCTGCGTGGCATTCGAACCTGCAATTTGCTGAACCATTCCGACCACTGCTGGCTTTTCATTGTTCAGCATTGATACAGAATACATCAATCCACCGAGTTTCACATCGGCTACATCACGAAGATGAAGGGTTTGTCCGTTGTTGTTTGCTGATATGATAATGTCGCCATATTCCTTTTCGGTCTTGAGACGTCCCTTATATCGCATCGTGTATTCGTACTTCGTATTGCTCTGCTCACCGAACGAACCCGGAGCCGCTTCGATGTTCTGTTCAGCCAATGCACCTGAAATATCGCTTGGCACAAGACCATATTGCTTCATCTTTTCGGGCTTCAACCATATACGCATAGAGTAGGTTTTCATACCCGGATTCTGCACATCGCCTACACCATTGATACGTTTCAGCAATGGTATAATGTTGATAGCGTTGTAGTTTGTGAGGAATTCGTCGTCGTAACGACCATCGTCGGTTGTTAATGTATACATCACAACGTTCGAGTTCTGACGTTTCGACACGGTTACACCTGCACGCGTAACTTCCGCTGGTAGCAAGGCTTGTGCCTGCGATACACGGTTCTGCACGTTCACTGACGCCATATTAGGGTCGGAACCTTGCTTGAAGTAAACCGTAATCATTGCAAGACCAGCGTTGGTAGCCGTTGATTGTATATAAGTCATATTCTCAACACCGTTTATACTCTCTTCCAATGGAGTAACAACGGAGTTCAATACAGTTTGTGCGTCAGCTCCTTGATAGTTTGCCATCACCGAAATGGTTGGTGGCGCAATATCCGGATACTGTTCAATTGGCAGCGAAATCAATCCTATCATACCCAATAGCACGAAAAATATGGATACTACTGTTGATAGTACTGGACGCTTTATAAAATTAGTGAAAGTCATAATCCTTTTATTTTACTATCTATTTCTTATCATCATCACCTTTCATTGCTTTTAAGAATCCACCTGCTGAACTTTGATTTTCTCCAAGTCGGGCTGCTTTTTTCAATGCTTCATCGTATTGGGCAGGAGTTAAGGCTTTTATCTCCTTACCGTCTTGCAATGTGGTCAGACCTTTAGAAACAATCTTATCGCCAATCTTTAAGCCTGAAGTAACTACATAATTCACACCATCGTTATCTGGGTTAACTTGGATTTCGGTATAATGTACTTTGCCTTTGTCGTCTACTTTATAGACAAAAATCTTATCTTGAACCTGAACGGTAGCTTCTTGTGGAATAACCAAAGCATTGTTGTTATTCTTTGCAATTACAACTTTACCACTACCACCGCTTTTCAACAGGTGTTCCGGATTAGGGAAATGTGCAATGACATTTATTGTTCCAGTTGTAGCATCAATCATTCCGCTCGTCTTGACGATTATTCCTTCGTGGTTATAGATGGAACCATCTACCAGCTGAAGGCTTACCTTAGGGAAATTATTGATAGCATTGCTTAAGCCATGGTCGTTGCGAGAAAGAGCAAGAACGTCAGCTTCGGTCATAGAAAAGAACACTTCCATTGTAGATACATCGCTAATGGTTGTTACAGGCATTGGCGATGATGGACTTACCAATGCACCTTCTTTATATGGCAAACTACCTACAAAACCATTGGTAGGACTCTTTACATAACAGAAACTTAGATTATCTTTTGCCGAAGCAAGTCCAGCTTGTGCTTGTTTTAAAGCTGCTTGAGCCTGCTTAACTCCTGAATGGGCAGTTTGAATACCACTCCTCGCTTGGTTTACAGATGCTTGTGCGGTTTCGTAAGCATTCTTTGCACTCTGCAATTCGTAATCGCCAATAACCTTATTACTGTATAAGTTTTTGCTGTTATTATAGGTTAATTGTGCCGTTGCTGCTTGTGCTTGTGCAGAGTTTAGGGCAGCTTGTGCTTGTACAACCGTTGATTGAGCACGACTAATGCCACTTTGAGCTGACGCTACGGCAGCTTCGGCTTGGCGAACCGCAGCTTGGTACACTGAATTATCAATAACAAACAAAACCTGACCGGCACGAACAGTTTCGCCTTCGTGTACATAAAGCTTTGTGATGAGACCGCTTACTTTCGGACGAATCTCTACGTCTTGAATGCCTTTGAGCACTGCAGGATAGGTCGTTTTCATTTGTGCATTTGCTGCACCAATTGTTATTACTGGATATTCGTTGCTTGTAGGCAATTGTCTCTTGTTACCACCGCAACTCGAAAGCACTGTTATGGCTATTGCTGCCAACAGTAAAAACTTGCTTTTAATCATACTTCTATCTGTATTTTGTTATCTTTCTTATTTTATGTTCTACTTAATAATCAACTCTTTAAATACTACCATTCCTATTAAAAACTTAAATGGGTTAATAAGTTTTCTTTGTGCAAAGATAATATTTTTACTTCAATTGCAGTCTAAAACAACTTCAATATTTAACAATAATTACATTCAAATTGAAGCTATAAATATGTTTTGACTAATCCAAGCTTATTTCTGCGAGTACTGTTTAGACATAAATAGTACCCTCAATACGTTCCGAATGTAAGCAAAATATTCTACATCAGTCCCATCTCTGCCGCCTTTTTCTTTAACAAATCCATAAGTGGTTCGCGCTCGTTAGGCACACTGTTATCTAAAACGGCATCTTTTAGTGTTTTCTTTAGCTCTCCCACTTCACGACTGGGCTTTAAGTTAAACAATGTCATTATCTCGTTTCCATCAATACATGGTTGCAGCAATCGTTTATAATCGCGTTCTTTAAGGTCGTCCAATTTTTCACGAACGGTCTTGAAATTGTCTAAGAAACGTTGCTTGCGTGCAGCATTCTTGCTTGTTATATCAGCTTCGCAAAGCGTCATCAGGTCGTCAATGTCATCGCCGGCATCATTCATCAGGCGACGGACAGCAGAGTCTGTAACTTCCTCGTCGGCTATGATGATAGGGCGCATATGCAGATCTACCAGCTTGCGCACATATTTCATCTTGGCGTCCATCGGTAATTTCAGACGTTTAAAGATAGATGCAATCATCTTTGCACCTATTATATTATGACTGTGGAAAGTCCAACCTGCAACAGGGTCCCAACGTTTGCTCTTCGGTTTACCTATATCGTGGAACAATGCAGCCCATCGCAACCAAATGTTGTCAGTTGTTTTTGATATGTTGTCGAGCACCTCCAATGTGTGGAAAAAGTTGTTCTTGTGTGCTCTGCCGTTGCGTGTCTCTACCACGTCCATTGCTACAAGTTCGGGTAAGATAATTTGGAGAAGGCCACAACGATACAAGTCTATGAAGCCTTTGCTCGGCGTACGTGTTGCCATTATCTTGTTCAGCTCATCAGCAATACGTTCTCCACTCACAATCTTTATGCGGTTGGCATTGTGTTCCAACGCCTCAAAGGTTTCGTCCTCAATGAAAAAGTCCAATTGTGTGGCAAATCTTACACACCGCATCATACGCAAAGGGTCGTCCGAAAAAGTTATGTCGGGGTCCAACGGAGTGCGGATAATGCCGTCCCAAAGGTCGTCTACACCGCCGAATGGGTCTACCAATTCGCCAAAACGGCTCTTGTTCAAGCACACTGCCATTGCATTTATGGTAAAGTCGCGTCGGTTTTGGTCGTCTTCCAGCGTACCGTCTTCTACAATTGGCTTACGGCTGTCGTGGCTGTAGCTTTCCTTGCGTGCGCCGACAAATTCCACTTCCATACCGCCAAATTTCACTTGTGCTGTGCCAAAGTTTTGGAAAACTGATATATGAGCCCGCTTTCCAATTGTCTTTTTCAGTTCGTTGGCAACGCTGATACCACTCCCCACCACCACGACATCTATGTCGTTAGAAGGTCGTTCAAGGAATAAGTCGCGGACATAACCGCCCACAACGTAACATTCCAAGCCGAGTTTGTCGGCTGCATCAGAGATTTTATGAAATATATCCTTGTCTATCAGCTTTGCCAATTCGGCATCAGTCAAGTCTCGCATACTGTATTTAACTATTTGAGAGTGCAAAGTTACACATTTTTAGCTTAGCATTTGCACAAACCAAAGCATATTTAATTCCGAAAGAAACATTTCTTTCGGAATTGCATAGAACTGCCAATACAGTGTTTTTCTTTCCTTTTTATTCCTACAAACGGTTGATTTCGCTGTTGCCTGCACCCTTTCCTTTATACTTGCTACGTGCTGTATTGAAACTGTAGCGAAGGGTTAGGGTGAAAGATTGTGTATCGCCTTTCAACCATTTGGCAGCTTCAATATCTGGTGTTTTCACTGTCCAACGTTCTCGCGAGGTGTGGAATATGTCCTCCATGCTTAATGCCACCATCAAGCCGAAAGGGAAACTCTTGATTAATGATGCTGATGTCGTGAAGTTCTGTTTATAGTAAAGCAGTCCGTCGTTGCCTGCTGTATATCCCGAAAAGTTCAATGTGGCAGTGTAAGACTTTGGAAATGAAAATAAATTCTTGAAAGAATACTTCGCAATTGGTTTTGTATACTTCATACCATTGTATTCAAGCTGTTGGAAATAAGCCTGAAATGTTACCGACGGTTTCCATATTCCGAATGTTGGAGCATAAGATGCCATAAGATTGAAACTTTGGTAATCAATGTTTATAAATGAATTTAATCGAACCGGTTTGTCTTCTAATACTTCTTCGTAAAACGATATTGCGTTTTTATAAATAATGTAGTTTGAACTCAAGACCAAGTCTTTATAGCGCAGAAGTAACCCCAAGTCGTAGATATTTGCAGGCTGCAAGGACGGATTTCCACCCTCATAGGCATAGCGATTGTTATAAGCTCGGCTGGCTCTTAACTGCATATACGACGGACGTGCAATGATGGAGCGGAGCGATAAAGTAGTTCCGAAACTGCTCTTAGAATAGTTTAAAGAAAGCGTTGGCAATAAGTTGCCGTACTTTTTCGATTGTGCATCTTGTTTAACGCCATTCAATCTATAATCGAAAGCTACCCACTCGTACCGTAATCCAACATTGGTACTCCAATGTTTCCACGCTTTACTGTACTCACTGAATAGTGCCAACGAGTTTTGTTTTGCCTGATTGTCATTCGATGTCAAGGAAGAAGTGTGGTCAGGGTCGGCTAATTCAAAGGTTTGTGTATTGTTGGTGTAAGTGTATTCCTCGCCAAATGTAAACTTACCGATAGGCATTGACTTTGACAACATTACGTTTTCGGCAAACATATCTGTCTTTCGATTGTTCTTGCTGCCAACTGTTGTTGTTTTGTTGTGTTCTATTTCGGTAGTGTTCAAATCGGTTGTAAGGTCGATACGAGCGTAAGTGGCATTCGTTTCCACCTCCCATTTGTTCTTGAAAGTCTTCAAAAGATAGGCTGTTGCATTATGTCTTCCACCATAATTGTTTTGGAAATAATAGCTGTTAAATGTATGATTGCCTTCCAAGTCGGACGATGTTAGCGTAGAATAAAGGTTGAAGGGGATTTTTATGGTGCGAGAATATATATACTTCAGTCCTGCATAAAAGCTGTTATCGAGCGATACATAGTTTGTACCAGCCTGCGAAACAAGATACCTACCCTTGCTATTTTGTTTGTTTGAATTATGCGATACAATCGTTGCCCCCTTGTAATTAAACGCTGCATCGTTGGTTTGCTCCTCGTCTGATTTGTTTTCTTGGTAATAAACAGAGCCGAAAATATCAAATGCTCCCTTGCGGTAGTTGAGTTTAAGAAAATCGTTTTGGGCAAAATTATGGTTTACTTTTCCGTTCCATTGCATTGTCCCCGACCAACCATCGCCTTGTGTACGAATTGTTGTAATGCGTATCACTGCTCCCACATTTGACGGGTAACGGCTACCCGGGTTCATTATTACCTGCACATTTCTTATTTGATTGCCTTTCAACCCTACGAGTTCCGCATTACTTGTTATTTTCCTTCCGTCAAGATAAACAAGCGGTTTACCTTTCCCTAATACGGTGATTGCATTGTCCGAAGCACTAAGGAAAGGCAGCTGGTTGAGTACGTCGGAGAGTGAAGGCAGTTTCGCTAACGCACTGCCTTGTATGGTAGACGTAAGTCCTCCTGCATTCATTGTATAAAGACGCCTGTTGCCTTTCACCACAACTTCAGCCATTTCGTTACTGCTTGGCATTAATATAATGGTGCCTGCATCGGCAGAATGGCAGTCTGAGTATTTTGTTTCGTAGCCCATACACGAAACTCTCAAAATGCCATCAATACTTTTTGTTTCAATGGTAAATACCCCATCAGCTTTGCTTGCTGCACCGCTAATAAACGAAGAGTCGGCTTTTGAAAGCAGACAAACGTTCGCCAATTCAATGGGCGCACCTTGCGTGTCCACAACTTTTCCTTTAATACTTTGCGCCATCATATCTAATGATGTAAAGAAAAACAATAGTAGTAGAGTTGTTTGGGTATTTTTCCTCATCTTATAAGTTGCATTAGTTGTCAGTTGCAAAAGTAATTATATTTCATTAAAATGCCAAATAAACAATAAACAATTTACTATTAAACCGTAATGTATTTAAAAAAAGCACTTTACAATGTTTCTTAACATCGTAGAACAGATAGTTTCTGGATTCAAAAGCGGAGTGTTTGCGTTTTGGACAGTTCGTATTTATTGTTCTGAAATCCAGTAAATGGCGTAATAAATTTAACACAACTGGAAAGGGTGAAATAGAGAAAAAGAAAGCGATAAAAAAGAAACGAATTTATAAAATAGATTGTTTTACTTTGTGAAAGCATAGCTCTTACCGACCCAAAGCGGCTCTTTTGCAGTGCAAAACAGCCGCTTTTGCAAGCCATTTGGGCTATATTTATGCTGAAATTGTGTGCAAAATAAGGCGAAAAACCCTTATTTTGCCATACAAACAAGCTGTATTTGTTGCACAGTACTACCCAATAAGCGTGCAACAGCTTGCTTTTCAGCGGCTTAAAGTAGCACGTAAAAAGAGCGAGAATTTGCAAAAACTTTTGCTGTGGTGCAGAAAAGTGCCCGTAACTTCGGAGCCGAGGCTCGGAAGATTAATAATTCAGTCGCTGATTTAAGGTTTGTTTGCAAACGGAGAATATGCGGCTAAAGGATCTGTCTTGTTTCGTCTTGTTCGGTTGGTAAGGTTGTGTCTTTTTGCTTGGAAAGGGAAGAGGCAATATCAGAATTTTTGTTACGTGTGTAAATAAAATATAAAATCCTTTGTCATTACCTTATTTTACAGTATCTTTGCAACCTAGTTGTGTACATACTTACAAAAGTATTTCAGATGGTGAAAAGACATAAAAAAGTTGGAAAGCCTCATAGTTTACAAATAGTAACACTCTGCATAAGCACGGCAATGGTACTAATCTTAATTGGTATGGTTGTTTTAACGGTGTTTACAGGCCGTAACCTTAGCCAATTCGTAAAGGAAAATCTTACCATAACAATGATTCTTCAGCCTGACATGAGCAACGAAGAGAGTGCGGCGCTGTGCGAACGTGTAGACCAGTTGCATTATATAAGTAGCCTAAACTTTATTTCCAAGGAGGAAGCTCTAAAGGAAGGTACACGAGAGTTGGGAGCCAATCCGGCAGAGTTTGCCGGTGAAAATCCATTCACGGCAGAGATAGAAGTGCGCTTAAAAGCAAATTACGCCAATAACGACTCTATTAAAGCCATCGCTTCACAACTGAAGGCATATAAAGGTGTCTATGAAATTACTTACAGAAAAGATCTTGTTGAAAGTGTTAATCAGAAATTGGGGAAAATAAGTATCGTGTTATTAATCATAGCAGCTCTGCTTACAGTAGTGTCGTTCTCTTTAATTAACAACACTATACGCTTAAGTATATATTCCCGACGCTTCACCATACATACAATGAAATTGGTTGGAGCATCGTGGAATTTCATACGTATGCCTTTCCTGCGGCGAGCAGTGTTGCAAGGCTTCGTGTCTGCGTTGGTCGCAATAATCGTGCTTGGTATTGGAATGTACCTATTGCATAACTACGACCCGGAGATTTCGATAGTTTTGAACACGAATGTTATGGTGGTTACAGCCATCATTATGATGGCTTTTGGTATCCTGATAACGTTCTTCTGTTCATGGCTTTCAGTAAATAAGTTCTTGAGAATGAAAGCAAGTTCCTTGTATAAGATTTAAGAAAATACGTGTTTTTATTGCGTTACATATAGACAGTTAGGTAGCGTTTCATAGATTATAACGAAATGAATAAAAAGAATTTAGCATTTGGTAGAATCAATTTTATAATGTTGGCTATTAGTGTAGCCATCGTTATTTTAGGTTTTATATTAATGAGTGGCAGTGGTTCTACAGAAACAAAGTATGACCCAGAGATATTCAGCACTATGCGTATAAAGATTGCTCCTGTAGTTACCTTTATCGGATTTATATCTATTATTGGGGCAATAATGTATCAACCACGGCATAAAGACGACACAGAGGGATAATGGATTTACTTCAGACGATTATTATAGCCATCGTTGAAGGATTAACAGAGTTCTTGCCAGTCTCTTCAACAGGCCACATGATAATAACTCAACACCTGTTGGGCGTAGAGCAGGGTAATCCCTTTGTCCATGCCTTTACTTTCATCATTCAGTTTGGAGCTATCCTTTCGGTTGTTTGTTTGTATTGGAAGAAGTTCTTTTCTTTTACGTCTGATATGTGGCGACTGTACAAATTACTTGTCATAGGTGTGCTACCCGCTGTTGTTGTAGGCTTGGCAGCCAAGAAAAGCGGCTTGCTCGATTGGTTGTTGGACTCTATTTGGGTGGTAGCCATAACGCTTGTGCTGGGTGGTATCTTTATGTTGTTCTGCGATAAAATATTTAATAAAGGTAGAGAAGAGAACGAAGTAACGCCTAAACGTGCTCTTTCCATAGGTTTGTTCCAATGCCTTTCGGTCATTCCCGGTATGAGCCGCTCTATGTCTACCATTGTTGGTGGCATGGCAAACAAACTTACGCGCAAGAAAGCAGCAGAGTTTTCGTTCTTCCTTGCCGTGCCGACTATGGCGGGCGCAACTATTCTTGACGTGTACGATATGATGAAAGGAGATGTAAAATGGGCTACAAGCGACAACCTTTTCTTATTAGGTGTAGGCTGTGTGGTTTCTTTTGCAGTTGCCATATTTGCTATGAAGTGGTTTGTCAGCTTCCTTACGAAATATGGGTTTAAAGCCTTTGGTTGGTATCGTGTCATCGTTGGTGTTATCCTTTTGGCGATGTTGCTTTCTGGAATGTCGCTGAATATGGTCGATTAACGTTTAAACGCTTCAGTCAGGGACGTATGAATTTCAAGGAAGGTGTGCTTATTCCTATTGACAAACCGTATGGAATAACAAGTTTCAAAGCATTGGCGCACGTGCGCTATCTATGCTCTAAAATACAAGGAGGGCGTGTAAAAATAGGTCATGCCGGTACGCTCGACCCATTGGCTACAGGTGTTCTCATTCTTGCAACAGGCAGAATGACCAAGCAGATAGAAACTTTGCAGACGCATACCAAAGAGTATGTTGCTACAATGCAGTTGGGAGCGACCACACCAAGCTACGATATGGAGCACGAGGAAAACGAAACTTTTCCCACAGAACATATCACAAGAGAGCTGATAGAAACGGCATTGCAGCAGTTTATCGGCAACATTGAGCAGATACCGCCTACTTACAGTGCTGTAAAAGTGAATGGACAACGTGCTTTCGACTATCGTAGAAACGGCGAAGACATCATTCTGAAGCCTAAGAAAATAAGGATAGACGAAATAGAAATTACCCGTTTCGATGCCGAGAAGATGCAACTCACACTGCGAGTTGTTTGCGGCAAGGGTACTTACATACGTGCTTTGGCACGCGATTTGGGTCGTGCCATCAACAGCGGTGCTTATCTTGTTGCACTCCGACGCACCCGTGTAGGTGATATAAAAGTAGAAGAATGTATAAATTACGATCATTTTAAAGAATGGTTGGACGAACAGAATATAGAAATAGTAGATAAATGAAGCTTTCGCAATTTAAATTTAACTTGCCTGAAGAGCAAGTTGCTTTGTATCCACATTCGTCAGAACGAGTATTAAACCGTGCTGATGGAACAAGTCAAGTATTCAAAGTAACGCGTAGAGACGAAGCCCGCTTGATGGTTGTGCATAAGAAATCGGGAACGATTGACATGTACAACAACAAGAAAATAAAGGGTGAGCCTAAGGAAGAAGACTATATCCGCTTTAAAGATGTAGTGAATTATTTTGATGAAGGCGACACCTTTATATTCAACGACACGAAGGTTTTCCCCGCTCGTCTTTATGGAACGAAAGAGAAAACCGATGCCAAAATAGAAGTATTCTTGCTGCGAGAGCTGAACCAAGAGATGCGTTTGTGGGACGTTCTGGTAGAACCTGCCCGCAAAATACGTATCGGAAACAAGCTCTTTTTCGATGAATCAGGAGCTATGGTTGCCGAAGTAATCGACAATACAACTTCGCGTGGTCGTACACTCCGCTTCCTTTACGATTGTTCGCACGAAGAATTCAAGCGCGAACTCTATGCTTTGGGCGAGGCACCACTACCCCGCTACATCATAGACAACCGTCCGAAAGGTGCCGACGAGGATTTTGCGCACGCCGACGCTGACGACTTGGAGAACTTCCAGACGGTGTTTGCAAAGCATGAAGGGGCGGTTACTGCACCTGGAACAAACCTCCACTTCTCCGAACATCTTATGAAGATGATGGAGATAAAAGGCATTCACGCTGCTTACATCACCTTGCATTGCGGCTTGGGCAACTTCCACGACATTGAAGTGGAAGACCTAACGAAGCACAAAATGGATTCCGAGGAAATGCACATCTCTGCCGAGGCTTGCAAAATAGTGAACGAAACGAAAGCTGCCAACCATCGCGTGTGTGCCGTTGGTGCAAGTGTTGTGAAGGCAACGGAAACTGCCGTAGGTACAGACGGTATGTTGAAGGAATACGATGGTTGGACAAACAAGTTCATCTTTCCGCCTTACGACTTCGGTTTGGCAGACTCTATGCTCGTTAATTTCTATCACCCGTATTCTACTTTGCTGATGGAGACAACGGCATTTGGTGGCTACGACCTTATCATGGAGGCTTACGACAAGGCTGTCAAGGCTGGATACAAATTCGGTTGCTTCGGAGATGCATTGCTTATATTGAACGATTAAATTTTGTTTCAAAGTCTTTGGAATCGACAGATACAGGAAAGCATAGGGTGTATCTTGGGTTAGGTTCTAACCTTGGTAACCGTAAGGCTATATTAAATGAAGCCATCTCCTTTATTCAAAGTAGGGTAGGAGAAGTGGTCAAGCAATCTTCATTTCTCGAAACTGAACCTTGGGGATTTGAAAGTCCCAATAAATTCCTTAATGCCTGTATATGTGTGAGTACACAATATGAACCCTATGAAATATTGAGGACCACGCAGGCAATTGAGAAAGATATGGGGCGTAGTCATAAAACTGCTAATCATAAATATCAAGACCGTATTATTGATATTGATATTCTGATGATTGATGACCTTAAAATAGATGATTCAGACCTTAAAGTACCTCATCCGTTAATGAAAGAACGCGACTTTGTCATGATTCCTCTAAAAGAGATTATGTAGCAAACAAGTACTTATTTAGAGGTAGAAAGTTGATGAATGATTAATATTACATAATGGAACAGGAAATTAATTAAAACCGACTATTCTACGAAATTAACCAGCATGAGCGCAAGAACCTTTGCTGAATACTTTATATTTTCGTTTATTATTCGCTTTTATTTATTAACTTTGCAGTCTAAATATTTAAAGAAGAGTTATAAGAGTCTTCAGAACATAGCGAATATTCTATTGTAATAGGAAGTAGAGATGGACTTTTCGGAAGTTATAGGACAAAAAGAAATGAAGCAGCGGCTGCTGAAAATGGCAAACGACAAGCACGTCCCGCATGCTTTACTTTTTTGTGGACCTTACGGTTCAGGCAAAATGGCTTTGGCGATGAGCTTCGCAAGCTATTTGCTTGAGACCTCTTCAACTTCACCGGAAAAGGCAAAAGCTATGCTGAAGAAATGGGAGCACCCTGATCTTCATTTTACTTATCCTACTATAAAATTGCCAAATACAAGTTCAGAGTTCCAGCCAACAAGTAATGATTTTGCAAAAGAATGGCGCAAAATAATAATGGAGGGGGCTTATTTCGATATTCGCAGATGGATGAACGAAATGGGAGCAACAACTCAGCAAGCTATTATAACAGCGGCTGAAAGTGATAATATCTCAAGAAGTCTTGCTCTGAAATCAAGTCAAGGTGGTTATAAGGTTTCCATAATATGGCTACCTGAGCGAATGAATTTGTCTTCAGCAAACAAGATTCTGAAACTTTTGGAAGAACCTACCGAGGGGACTATATTCTTGATGGTGAGCGAAGAGCCAGAGAAATTGTTAGAAACGATAATCAGTCGGACACAACGGATAGACATTAAACGTATAGACGATGCTGACATAGAGAACGCATTGATAGCACAGCGTGGATTGGATATAGACGTTGCTCATCGTATAGCAAGACGCGCCAGAGGAAGTTGGCTGAATGCAATTGATGAATTGAGTAGTAATAATGAAGCTGAAGAATTTCTACAACTCTTCCAACAACTTATGCGAGCATGTTATGCACGTGCCATAAAGGCTTTAAAGCAATGGAGCGAGACTGTAGCTGCATTTGGTAGAGAGAAAGAAAGACGTATGTTGGTCTACTTTCAACAACAAGTGAGGGAGAACTTTATGTTCAATTTCCGTAATCCAGAACTTGTTTACATGTCGTTAGAAGAGGAAGAATTTGCTAAAAAGTTCTCGCGTTTCATAAACGAAAGAAATATAATAGAGATTAATGAACTATTTCAGAAATGCCGTAAAGATATTGGACAGAATGCCAATGGAAAAATAGTATTCTACGATATGGCTCTGAAAATGATAGTTTTACTTTTACGGAAATAAATATTTGTGCATTATAAACAATATATACCCTTGCGTGAGACAATAATAATGATGTTTCAAAGAGGCAAGGTCTCAGAGTTAAGTAATGGATTATAAAAATATGAAATTTAAGATGTGGACAGGTTGCGATCGCGGTTTGTGTCATCGTGGCTGTGGTCATTCAGACAAGCAATTGAACACATATGATTGGCTGGAGGATGTTCCTGAAAACATAAATACAACAAATCTCGTTGAAGTACAGTTTAAGAATACTCGTAAAGGATATTACCATAATGTTAATAATATTGAACTGTGCAAAGGAGACATAGTGGCCGTAGAAGCAAACCCTGGACATGATATAGGTGTAGTTACGCTTACAGGCAGATTGGTGAAGTTGCAGCTTAAGAAAGCTTGTGGTATTAAGTCGCCGGACGATATTAAACGTGTGTACAGAATTGCACGAGAAGCCGACATGGAGAAATATAAGGAGGCCAAAGCAAAGGAACACAGCACGATGATAGAAAGCAGGCAGATAGCAAAAGCATTGAACCTGCAAATGAAAATAGGCGACGTAGAGTATCAAGGCGACGGAAACAAAGCTATATTCTATTATATTGCAGATGAGCGAGTAGACTTCCGACAGCTTATAAAGGATCTTGCAGCAGCGTTTCATGTACGTATAGAAATGAAGCAAATAGGTGCTCGACAGGAGGCTGGCCGCATTGGTGGAACAGGCCCTTGTGGCAGAGAACTTTGTTGTGCTACTTGGATGAAAAGCTTCTCAAGTGTCTCTACTAATGCAGCACGCTGTCAAGACATCTCGTTAAATCCAACAAAACTGGCAGGAATGTGTGCTAAACTAAAGTGTTGTCTAAACTATGAAGTAGATGATTATATAGAAGCAAGCCGGAAGTTGCCTGGAAAAGATATTCATCTACATACTATGGATGCAGAATATTTCTTGTTTAAGACCGATATTCTTAATGGGCTTTGTACGTATTCTACCGATAAGAATCTGGCTGTTAATCTTGAAACAATTCCCGTAGAACGTGCCAAAGAAATAATAGAAATGAATCGTCTGGGAGAAAAACCGCTGTCATTATTGAATAACGGACAGGCAAGACCTGTTAAAAAGCCCATAGACTTATTGGCAGAAGCTGACCTGAGCCGTTTCGATAAAGACAAGACTTATAAGAAAAGTGCCCGTCGAAATGGCAAACGGAATGGACAACTCAGAAATCAGGAACGTAACCAGCAAAATGCAGACACGAACGGACAGAATGGGCAATCACGTCAGCGACGAAATGGAAAGTCTAATTATCAATCAGCACAACAAAGAAATCAGCAACAAAAAAGTACAAACGGAAATAGGAATGAATAGGAAGGGATATCCCTTTTTGAATTTAGTTATACTTGTCATCACAGTGATGGGCATGGTTGCATGCAACGATGCTCGTATATACGACAAGTATAGAGCTTTACCCATTGATGGTTGGGTACGCGCCGACACCGTTACTTTCAAGATTCCACGTCAGAAAGAAGGAATGTATAGTATGGATTTAGGAATGCGAGTCTTTCAGAATTATCCTTATAAAAGTATTACGCTCATAGTGGAACGCACAGTTATACGTATGCAACATAAGAAACAAGTAAAACGAAGTTATCAAGATACAATAGTGTGTAATATTATAGATAATGAAGGAAGATTAGTAGGGAAACGGGGAATAACCACAAGCGAACTCGAGCAACGTATTGCTATTTTCCCATTGCAAAGAAACGATTCTCTTAAAATATCCATTTATCACATTATGAGTAAAGAACAACTTCCCGGAATAAGCGATGTTGGAATACAAATACTTAGGAGGAAATAGACAAAGTGGAGTTATCTAAAGTGCTAACAAACTATTCTGTTCTGTAATGAAGAAAATAACAAGAGGAGTTGTCTAAATTGGTGAAAAAGCATAGATTATTCTATATTTCTTTGTCTAACTCATTGTTTTTATGTACATTTGTCCACCCTAATGTCAATCCACCTTATAGATGAGACAACTGAAAATCACTCAATCGATTACAAATCGAGAAAGTACGGCACTCGAGAAATACCTTCAAGATATAAGTCATGAAGGTCTTGTAAGTGTAGAAGAAGAGATAGAATTAGCACGGAAGATAAAGAAAGGCGATGTAAAAGCTCTCGAAAAACTAACGAAAGCCAACTTGCGTTTTGTTGTTTCTGTTGCAAAGCAGTATCAGAACCAAGGATTGTCGCTCCCTGATTTAATCAATGAAGGAAATCTCGGACTAATAAAAGCTGCGAAAAAGTATGACGAGACACGAGGGTTTAAGTTTATCTCGTATGCAGTGTGGTGGATTAGACAAAGTATAATGCAAGCCATTTCCGAACAAAGTAGAATAGTTAGGGTACCAATAAACCAAATGGGCGTGATACATAAAATGCGTAAAGTTGTGCAACAATTCGAGCAAGAGTATCAACGTTTACCCAGCATCGACGAGATAGCGGAACAAATAGATTTGCCAAAAGAAAAGATTGTAGAAATAATGTCTATGATAACGAAAAAAATATCTATGGACGCTCCAATCTCTACGAACGACGATGGAAATCTACTTGATGTATTACCGAACAAAAACTCTCCGTCTGCCGATGAAGATTTATTGGAAGAAGGATTAAAGAAAGAAATAGAGCGACTATTGGTGTCACTTTCAGAACGTGAACAAATTATTCTAAGAGGATATTTTGGTATTAACCAACGAGAAATGTCGCTCGAAGAAATTGGAGAACAAACTGGACTGACACGCGAACGTGTCAGACAATTAAAGGAAAAGGCTATAAAGCGTCTGCGCTGCAATGCAATAGGAGACTCATTAAAAGGATATTTAGGAAAATAAAAAGAATATGAAATACTGGAAATTTGTTTTTATAACTTTAATGCTATTTGGCTTGACAACAACCATAACAGCAAAGGAAGCTTACAAGGCTGCAAAAGTCTATATGTTCGGCTTTTCAGAATCGTTCAACGATTCTACTGTAAACTTCACCGATATACAGGCAATAGATGCTTTCGTAGAAAACAACCATACACACTTCTTGATAAACCGCGACGAGTATTCTTACCAGTTGCGTTATTATATTGAAAGCCGACAACTTAATAGCTACCCCACTTGTATTGTGGTTTATGCGTTTACTGAGAAAGAAGCCATGAAGAAGTATATAAAGTTGCAAGAACGATATACGAAAAAGGCAAAACAAAAATATATTGTTAATGCTATCCCATCATCGCAATTCCATTTTAAGACAGTTTTACCCGATGAATTGCGGAAAGAACTGATACGACAACGAGACGAAACAGAAGAAAAAGTAGAAAAGTCATAACTACATGCAAGCACATAACTTTAGGGTTGCCGAGCTAAACATCCGCATTGTCTTTGTTGATAGCGAGAAAAATAATATTAAATTATTGCCTTCGTTTCTTCCGTTCAGCGTAGAAGCGTCTGCCAACGACTTGTTTTTCCAATTAACCGTAGACGATAGCCTAAGACCAGTATCTAAAGAACAACGGAGAACCATTCGTAACTTCGATACAGGGAATGGCGATACAATTGTTGATAGATTGGAAGATGGAGGATATCAATATATTATAAAGGATATAACAGGTGCAGAATGCTGTTTATTAATCACTAACAAGGACTTCACAAACTGTTCTTGCGCACTCAATGGAGACTACAATATGCGTAGTTTTGGTTTAAACAATGCGCTTATGTTGATATTTGCTTTCGCAGGAGCACATAGGCAAACGTTGTTGATGCATGCTTCGTTAGTACGCAACAACAATTATGGATATGCGTTTATTGCAAAAAGCGGAACAGGTAAATCTACTCAAGTTAGTATGTGGTTAAGATTTATAGCAGGATCCGATCTTATGAACGACGATAATCCCATTATTCGTTTTATCGACAACGAATTCTGGATTTTCGGAAGTCCGTGGAGTGGTAAAACGCCATGTTATAGAAATGTAAAGGCTAAACTCGGTGCGATAACACGTATAGACCGAGCTTCTAACAATTCTATGGAAAAACTTCCACCCATTCAGGCTTTCGCCTCATTGCTCCCATCGTGCTCAAGCATGAAGTGGGACACTGATATTTACAATGCCGTTTGCGACATTATAACTAAATTGGTAGAAACAACAAATATCTATACATTGCATTGCTTGCCAAATAAAGAAGCGGCAGAAGTGTGTTATGCAACCATTAGTAAAGTCTGATAATGTCCACAATTACTCCAGAAACAGCTAAGATACAATTCGAAAATGCAGTGTTTTTACCAGAGATTGTAAAGATGCTGAACGAAGGGCATACCGTTACACTTACACTGAAAGGCTACTCTATGCGCCCGTTCCTGGAAGATGGTCGCGATAAGGCTCTTTTTGTAAAACCTTCAACTGTAGCTGTCGGCGACCCTGTTTTAGCAGAGATAGCCCCACAACACTATGTACTACACCGCATTATACGCATGGAAGGCGAAAACGTTACACTGCTGGGCGATGGCAATCTTTCTATGGAGCACTGTCTGAAGTCTGATGTAGTGGGAGCCGTTATCGGGTTTTACAGGAAAGGACGAAAGACATTAGACCGTACCGATGGTTGGAAATGGCGTTCTTATAGCTTTGTATGGACAAGGCTTTATCCCATACGGCGCTACCTGTTGGGAATATATAGACGAATATGGATACCCATCTTCGGAGTCATTTGAGTAGAATAATTCAATAAAATAACAATAGATGAAGACAAAAGTAGGTTTTAACTTGCGACAAGTATGTGGCGAAAATATTATTGTAGCCGAAGGAGAAGAGAATATAGACTTCAGTAATATCATATCGATGAACGAAAGTTCGGCATTTCTTTGGCGTGAAGCACAAAAGTTAGACAACTTTACTGTAGCCGATTTAGTGAAAATTCTTACATCTGAATACGAGGTTGACGAAGCTACCGCCACTGCCGATGTACTTAAACTAACCAATCAGTGGGGAGTGGCAGGTATTCTTGAAGGCGACGACATTCCCGTTCTCAAAGTAGAAAAAAACGAAAACGAACCTGCCGACACGCCCACAGAAGCCACAGTAAAGAAAGAAGAAAAAGAAAAGAAAGGTTTCTTTAAACGGCTTTTCAAATAATACGCTATACACTACATCTCTACGAATACTCAATTCATGCTGTGGACACTCCGTAGAGTGCAGGTATCCGATTCATCGTGTCAAAAAGTTTATCTTTTTATTTCTTTTACATACATTGATGCACTTATTTGTATTATTGCTTTGGTATAAAATAAAAATATATTACCTTTGGGACGCTAAAAACAAATTAAAGATAAAGTAACAAACTTAAATCCTATAATTATGAATAAAATTTTCTGTTCACTATTAACTATCGTGATAGCTTTATGTTTTGCAAGTTGCGAAAAGGCTATATTAAACAACGGTAAAGAAGTAGGAAAGAGTAAAAGTAAATTTAAAACTATTTCGCTCAGAATAAACGAAGAGATTACGACTTCTGAAGCTCCTTTATTTAGTATGTATGGTACGCGTGGAACGAAAAAGAAGTTGTATGGTATTAATGTTTATCAGAAGAGAGCCAAAAGCAATTCGTATTCTAAATATGCATACGGATTGTTTGACGACCCTTCAAAGATTAGTATTGTTTTGAATGAGAACTGTCTCTATCGTTTCGAATGTTTAATTGTTGAAGAAGGCGAAGATGGTGTTTATCTTTCAGCAGATGGTTATATGGAACCTTTTGTTACAACTAACAAGAAACCTACGATGGGCACCAATTCATTTACAAAGTCAAGTTCGGTTTGTTTTGCTTTTCCACCACAAGGGCAAACAACCATTACAGGGAATAAACAAGTGTGGTACCCTAAACTGATTAAACAATATGGTACACTAACAGATTTCGACCCTAAGACCTCTGATGTAGTATCTATAAAGGTAAAACGAGCCGTATTCGGACTGCATCTAACTATTGTGCCACCCGAAGATGGAACACTCGAAATTAAATACTTTGACGATTATCAAGTAACTATAAAAGATACAGATCCTACTTTCGACCATCAGGCAGTTTATTCTTTTACCCAAACAGCGAACGCAATAGAAGATTCGTATAGTGGAGAGTTTAATTTCGAAGTAAAATGGATTAGAGGTGATGGAACAATAAAGAATGAAACCAAAAAGGTTGTTTTGAAACGTAACGTAATGACAACTCTAAAGATTGTTGTTAAAAAACCAACTCCTTCGAGTGTTGCTATTGAAGAAGAAAGTAGCGAAATGACGAATGAGAACGTAGATTGGACAATTTAAGAATAACCTAACTTCTATTTTGAAAAAGAAGAGGGTGTGTCAAAATAGACACATCCTCATGAGAGCAATCACCATACACGACGTAAGCCATATACTGTTGCTGTTTGCCATAATCCTTTGCGAGCGATTGGTGTAGGGGTATCATTGCCATTTTTCTTGTTGCAGGCGAACCATGTGGGCGAACTCGCCGTTGCGAGCCAACAGCTCGTCGGGCGTGCCCTGTTCGCTCACCGTACCGCCGCTAAGCACCACGATGTGGTCGGCATTGCGGACGGTGCGCATACGGTGGGCGATGATGATAACAGTCTTGTTGCGCACCAGTTCGGAGATGCCCGCTTGTATTTTCGTCTCGTTCTCGGCATCAAGGCTTGCGGTGGCTTCGTCGAGAAGTATGATAGGGGCATTCTTCAGCAGGGCGCGGGCAATGGAAATGCGCTGCCGCTCGCCACCCGAAAGGGTTTCGCCGTTTTCTCCGATAACGGTATCGTAACCTTGCGGCATTCGGCTGATGAAGTCGTCGCACTGTGCCAGTCGGGCAACGTGGCGCACTTCCTCGTCGGTGGCGTTGCGCTTGCCGATTCGGATATTGTCGGCAATAGAGGCATTGAACAGCAATACGTCCTGAAAAACAATGGAATAGTGTTTCAGCAGCGTTTCAGGGTCAATCTTCGAGATGTCGTTTCCACCCACAAGAATTTGTCCTTCGGCGATGTCCCAAAAGCGTGCGGCGAGCTTGGCAGTAGTGCTTTTGCCCCCACCCGATGGTCCCACAAGGGCGGTAACGGTGCCTTGGCGTGCCGTGAACGAAACATTGTGCAGCACTTGCTTCTCGGTTTCGTAGGCAAAACTTACGTTGCGGAACTCGATGTCGTAGTTTTCGAGTTGTACGGCTGCACTTCCCTCCTGCGTGGGCATACCTTCTATTTCCTTCATACGGTTGATGCGCACGTCGAGGAAGGAGAGAAGGGCAAGGTAGTTGCACACTTCGATAATGGGATTGTAGACCATTGCCGATGCCAAGAGGTAAGCCAAGTAGGTGAATACCGACACTTCGCCCTGCTGCAACAGCCACGCTCCCACCAATATAACGGTGGGCATACCGAGCTTGAGCAGCATTCCGGCGAGGTTGAGGAAGACTCCTGCCACGAGTTCGCCGCGCACCAGCTCGCGTTCGTAGCCCTTCAGCCGCTTGTCGAAGCTGCGGCAGTATGCCTGTTCGCCACTGTACGACCTTATTTCCTGCATACATTCCAGCCCTTCCTGTATCTGTTCGGTTACGCCACGCTTCACTTTATAGTGCTGAACGAAGGCTTTGTGGAGCTGACGGCGCGACAGCAGCAGGGTGGTTACGGCGAGCGGAACAACCCAAAATAGGGCTAAAGCCAAGTGCCAGTTGTAAGAGAACATACCCACGCCGATGATGACGACGCTCAGAGCCGACGCAAACAGCTGGGGGACAGCGTGCGAGAAGGTTTGCTCGAGCATCGTGCAGTCTTCCATCACGGTAGAGGTGAGGTCGGAAAGGTTGCGTTCGCCGAAGAAAGCAAGGGGCAGTCGGCGCAGCTTTTCTGCCACTCCGATGCGGCGTTGCGCACTCTCGTTGTAGACGGTGGTGTAGGTGCTGTCGTACTGTCGGAGGGCTATGAAGAACATAAGCACTGCCAAGAGCACTGCCACAAGCACATAGAACCACAGCGTGTGCGGCTCGGTGGAGGGCTTGGCGTCGATGTATTCCATGAGGAAGAAGAACAAATAGGTGGGCGGCAGCATCAATGCGATGTTCATCAATGTAGAGCAGGCGATGCCTTTCCGCAAGTCTTTCGCTCCTTTTTCGGTGAGGGCGAACCGTTGTTGAAGATATTTTATCATAATCTTGTGTCCTTTCTGTTTAGGTTTATAGTTTCCATGCCACCGACTTTTGGTATTCGTTCCACATCTTATAATATAATGTGGCTTGCTCCATGAGCTGTTGGTGCGTGCCCTGTTCGGCTATTCTGCCATTGTCTACCACGACAATGTTGTCGGCATCCTGCACGGTGGTCAGCCGGTGGGCTATCATGAGCACGGTCTTTCCGCAAGTCAGATGGGCAAATGCCTGCCTGATAAGGTGCTCGTTTTCGGGGTCGGCAAAGGCAGTAGCTTCGTCGAGCACCACGATGGGCGCATCTTTCAGAATGGCACGGGCAAGCACTATGCGCTGCTGTTCGCCGCCAGAGAGGTACGTTCCCTCCGCTCCTATCACAGTATTCAGCCCCTGTGGCAGCCGCTCGATGATTTCCCGACTCTGCGAAAGGTCTACGGCACGGTTCACCTGCTCGATGGTTGCATCGGGATTGCCGTAGCGTATGTTCTCCAAAATGGAGGTCTTGAACAGTCGGGTGTTCTGAAACACGAACGACACGTTGCGCATCAGCGTTGCCTTATCCATGTGCCGAACGTCCACACCGCCTATTTTCAAACTGCCTTCGCGCACGTCCCAGAAGCGTGGAATAAGTCTTGCGATGGTTGTCTTGCCGCTTCCAGATGCTCCAACCAGCGCAACGGTCTTGCCTTGCGGTATGTCGAGGTCGATGTGGCTTACGGCATCGCGCTCCGCCGCTTCGTATCGGAACGACACATTGCGCAGACTGACGTCGAAGGCTGCCGCTTTCTCGGGCTTGGAACTCTCTGGAAGCGGTGGCGTGGCGGTGAGTTTCTCCAATCGGTCTACTGCTTCGTTTGCCAGAAAGAGGTTCTGACTGAGGTGCATGGCTTTCATTACGTTGGCTGCAATGATGGGTGCGATGAGCACATACAGCACCATATCGGAAACGATGATGGCAGTCTCGCCGCCGTGCCCTATCAGTATGATGCCCGTAGGCACAAGCAGAAAGGCGAAAGCATTGATGGCTATGGTGTAGGCAGACATGGGCGTGCGCCACAGAAGGGTGTACCTGATGACGAGGTCGCGGTAGTTGATGATGCTGTCGTGAAAGCGTTTGAACGAGAATACCGTCTGTTGGAAGACCTTCACGACGGGTATTCCGCGCACGTATTCCACGGCTTCGGCACTCATTTTCTCCTGTGCGTCGAGGTACATACGCTGGAAATCGTTGTTCTTAGGGTTCATCATGTAGCCCATGATACCGAAGGCGCACACTATCGGCACCATTGCGGCAATGCCCAACTGCCAGTCTACGGCAAGCAGAAGCACTATGATGCCTATCGGAGCCACCACGCTGCCTGCCACATCGGGCAGTATGTGTGCCACGAAAGTGTGGGTCTGGCTCGAATCTTCGTCTATTATCTTGCGCATGCGCCCCGTGTTCTGCGTGTCGAAAAAGCCCAACGGAACACGCATCAGCCGTTCCATGGCAGTGCGCCGCATATTGGTTTCGATGCGGAAAGCGGAAAGATGCGAGAGCATGAGGGCGGCGAAATAGAGCAGAACATTCGCCACCGACACCACGAACGCCGCAATGGCATAGTCCCATACGGGCGTATCGGCAAGGTCTCCGTCGGCAGTGAGCAGCGTGCGCACCACCAACCACAGGAAAATAAAGGGTACGAGCGACAGCAGTCCGTTCACTGCCGACAGCACAACCGAGCAGGGCAGCAACGGCTTGCGCCCTCCCATGTAACGTCCTAAGCGTTTCAGTATTCTTATCATCTTCTTCTATATATGTTAAAAGGTTTTTGTTTCTACGGTTTCATCAGCTCTCTCCACCCTGCCATACTGTAAGCGGCACAAGTTCGCAGAAGATGTTCACCCACATGGAACTCACAATATGTAGAAAGAAAGCGAGATGTTGCCCTTCAGTGTTTGCATTGCAGATAGGAATTGTTAATAATGAACGTTGTTTTATTTTGTTCATAAAAAACGCACCATTCAGGAAAGAATGGTGCGTTTTATTCAATGGGATTTCGTCTCCATATGATATATGACTTTCATTTTTAATCATGCGCTGAATTTTATTTAGTGCAAAAATACTAAGGATATCACAATTGTAGGCGTAATGGACATTTGGTAGGCTGAAAACCTCTCGTATTTTAGTAATGGACATTTGGTAGGCTGGTAATTCCAGCCTACTTTTTTATATTCAGGAACCCATCTATGAACTTCTTTTTATTAACCTCCTTCATTCCATTATGATTACGCAGTGCCTTTTTAAGTTGTGAGTTGAATCCTTCCAATAGATTTGTTGTATTGGGTATCTCTAATTCAGGATATTCTTCATACGTATAGAGCCATTTAAGGTGTGTCTTTACCGAACGCCTTGCACTTCTCAGCCTTCTATGTGTATAGGTTGTCTTGCCTGAGATTAGTAGAGTTCGTTCATCAAGGAACTCTTTCCATTCGTCACACCATTTATCAAAGCCTGATGTGAATTCTTCTTTCCCAATAGAGAACATGCTTCTCATTAATGCCAGCAGCTCGATGCCTGCTGGCAAATGCGGATTGTTGGTAAGAAGCCTTCTGACTATCTGCAACTGATGGAATTGACACATCTGCACAGGGCAGGATGTTACAGCTTGTAAAAGCCCGATATGTCCATCACACACCACTGCCTTTATCCGAGTTCCACCCTCCTTAATGCATCTGAGTCCCTCAAGGTATTCCTTGTTGGTCTCGTTCCTGACAAACCTACGATGAAGTATCCTGCCTGATGCGGCATCTTGAAAGAGCATCACACCAAAGGTCTTGGGGAAGTAGGTCGTGTCCAGTATTATTGTTGCAGATTCAGGATAGATGGGAGTGAAGCTGTCTGCCACTGAACTTAGCCTACGGCGTATGGTTCTTTCTGAGCATTTGTGAAGAGTGGAAAGCTCAGAAATAGTTCGCTTCTCGGTCAGATAGTCACTCCATAAACACACATTGTCTATACGCTGACCACTTTGAAATTGCCTGCCACAATCCCTGCAAAAGTACATTTGGACATTACGCCGATGACCATTCTTTTTAACATTTGAACTGTTACAGAATATACAGTTTTTTATTCATAAGCTTTCAAATGCTGCAAAGGTAATAAATAAAGGACATTTGAGAGGTTTCAGCCTACCAAATGTCCATTACGCCCAATTGTACAATACCCAAAAATTAGTATTTTGCAACAAACACTTCAACTACATATTGTGAAATAGAATATGAAACGTTTCTGTTATACAAAATTAATCTCCTTTATAATTCTTTTCAGCGATTATAACAGCGTTACAGGAACAAATTCATCTGCGTTGAAATCAGCATAGCACCACAGAACGAAAAAGAACGACCTGCTTATATCAAAAGAAATATTGCTGTGTTTTCGGTTTGGGCGAACGGCAATTATCTACTTCTGTTGTGGGTACATTGTTACGACGTTTGCACCCTTTATATGGCGTTCAAAGTGCGAGATAAGTGCTTCTGAATATTGTTTGTGTTTCACGTCCATAGGTTCGTCGTCCAACTGAACAGCGTCTATGCCCATATATTTCTTCATAAAGTCGGCAGCAGAACGCTGACTTATATAGTCGGATTCTTCAATGGTGATGGGCACAACTTGGTGGAACTGAATGGTGCGGCCGCCTATATTGGCAAACACTTCGTTGGGTACATCGGGCAGCGGACATAGCATCAGCACGGCAAAGAAGTCGGTGGAAGCATCGAACGAGAGTTCTTCGCTGTCGCTGTCATTGTAGCTCAGCGTATCGCCCAGCTGAAACTGGAAGTTGTAATAGGTGTATTGCACCACATCGCGCAGCAAGTGGAGATACCAATAGTTGCTGTCTTTGCTCAAATCGGCATCGGTTACGTTCCAGTCGGGCGGCAGATACATAACGTATTCAAAGTGTTCCACCACAAAGCCATCGGTGTATTTGGTTTCGTCGAAAGTTGTTTCGCCATTGTCTAACCGCTTGTAATACTCCTCGTTGGGCACACGAATGGCTCCTGCGCCGACAGTGCAGAGCGTCCAGTAGTTGTGTTGCTTGGTGGGTGGAATACCGACAATGTCGATGGGAAAGCCTTCGCCGTCGGTATCGTGCAGCACCGCGTCAATCTTTCCGAAGCGTTCTTGTACGAAGTTTCTTACTTCTGCGTACTCTTCAGCGCCGTAATGAGGTAAGGGTTTGTCCTCGTCGGCTTTCTTTTCCAACTGCATATACGATACGATGTTGCCCAAAATGCGTTCGGGTTCGTCTGAAAAAAGGTAGACAACGCCTATATCTGTCTTGTCTTTCGTTTCGATATAAATGTATTTCTGCGCCAACCATATATCCTTAATCAGCGAGAATGGCGTGGTAAGATAGCGTGCCTGAATGCCGTCGTCTGTGGTTATCGACACCGAAATGCCATCTTCATCAATGCGATAGGTGTTGAGTTGTAATGCTTTGTAGAGCTTTCTGTAGAAGTAAAAATAGTAAGCAAGAATACAGAAGAGTACAATAGGTATGCTTATTATAGCAAGTCTGGTGTCTTTTTCTAAATAAACCAAAGGTAATATAAGCAGGAAAAGCCACGACGCAAACATCTTTGTTGGGTGCTGCACCCATAGTCCGCCAACGGCACGAGGTACGAACCACCACACCGACTTGTCGCAATGGCTCGCAACTGGTTCGGGATTATCGTGTATTAGCAACTTTAAGGCTTCATCTCTTGTAATATGCTTCATCGTGAAAACAACGAAATAGGGTTGTTATTAAACGTATAAAAGAACGCCTCCGAGGTGAAAGCGTTCTTTTACTATGCTGTTATTTAATTTTTAATGGGGGGATATTTCCTGAACCAACCGTCCATTCTTAAACGCATCACACCAAAAAAGGCTTCGGAGAATATGCCTCCACTCATCTTGCTTGTGCCTTCTCGGCGGTTTACAAAGATAACGGGCACTTCCTTTATCTTGAACCCTATCTTGTGCGCCGTGTACTTCATTTCTATTTGGAAGGCATAGCCCTTGAAGCGAACTTCGTCGAGCGGAATGGTTTCGAGCACCTTGCGGCGATAGCATACAAAGCCTGCCGTGGTGTCGTGGACGTGAAATCCGGTTACGAAACGTACATACTTGCTGGCAAAATAGCTCATCAGGACACGTCCGATGGGCCAGTTCACAACGTTTACGCCGCTGACATAGCGTGAGCCAACCGCTACATCGAAGCCCTCGTCGTGCGTAGCTGCATACAGTCGAGGCAGGTCGTTAGGGTCGTGACTGAAGTCGGCATCCATCTCGAAGATGTAGTCGTAGCCGTGTTCCAAAGCCCAATGGAAGCCACATATATAGGCTGTTCCAAGTCCTAACTTGCCCGAACGCTCAATGATGAACAAACGGTCGGCAAATTCCTCCTTGATTAATCGGTGAGCAATCTGTGCCGTTCCGTCGGGGCTTCCGTCGTCGATGACTAAGATATGGAAACACTTTTCCAAACCGAAAACGGCTCGGATAATCTTCTCCATATTCTCTTTTTCGTTGTATGTAGGGATTATTACTATGCTGTCGCTTGTCATACGTAAATATTTTCTTTACTGCAAAAGTAAGACAAATATCCGAATATCCCAAATGTTAGAAACGGTTTGCGCATAAAAGGTTGTTAAAAGAGAAAGCACAAGCCTATTGTACGGGAAAGGCAGCGTGGGGTTTTCCGACTCTGTTTTCAGATGTCTGGGCGGGTATGATGTCATATTTAAACGGATATGATATCATCTTCTAAGAAATATGACGTCATATTCGGACAAATATGACGTCATTTCCGAGCAAATATGACGTCATATTTTGTGAAATATGACGTCATATTTTTCACCACATCATATCATATTGAAACACAGCACATTACAGACGCGCTTTTTCTACATGGAACATTGCTCGGTAACGGCGTTGAAACTGGGGTGAAATTACCCTTAAAAACGAAGAGCCGACACGCTGTACGGCATGTCGGCTCTTGCTATTTTTATGTGTTTTGCAAATGCAAAAATGTTCTTTCTGTCTATTCTTCTTCGTCCTTGACCTCTGCTTCGTGTTCAGCAATGAGGGTCTGCTGGAGTTCGTTAGGCACGAGTTCGTAGCTTGAGAACTTGGTGGTGAAACTTGCACGGCCACCTGTCAGCGAACTCAGAGAGATGCTGTAGCTTGCCAATTCCTTCAACGGAATCTTGGCTTGCAGCTTCTGGTAGCCCGCTTCGCTGTCCATTCCCATTATCATAGCACGGCGTCCTTGCAAGTCGCTCATTACGTCGCCCATGTAATCGCCTGGCACATACACTTCCAAATCGTAGATTGGCTCGAGAATTTTCGGTCCTGCAATCTTGAAAGCATCAGAGAATGCGTGGCGCGCAGCAAGCGTAAACGAAAGTTCGTTAGAGTCTACTGGGTGCATCTTACCGTCGTAAACAACCACTCGCACGTCGCGGGCGTAGCTTCCGGTCAATGGTCCACGCTCCATACAGTCCATGATACCTTTCAGAATGGCTGGCATAAAGCGGGTGTCGATGGCTCCGCCAACAACAGAATTGATGAATACGAGCTTGCCGCCCCAAGGCAAAGTTTTCTCTTCTTTGCCTTTGATATTCATCTTGAACTCCTGTCCGTTGAACTTATACACTGTTGGGTCGGGCATTCCTTCTGCGTATGGCTCTACGATGAGGTGCACTTCGCCGAACTGTCCTGCGCCACCGCTCTGCTTCTTGTGGCGATATTCAGCCTTTGCCTGCTTGGTAATGGTTTCACGGTAAGGTATGCGTGCTTCCTTGAATACGGTTTGAAGTTTCTCGTTGTTCTCCAAACGCCACTTCAAAGTACGCAAGTGGAACTCGCCTTGTCCCTTCACAATGGTCTGGCGCAACTCTTTGCTTTGCTCGATAATCCACGTTGGGTCTTCTTGGCGCATCTTCAACAAGGCAGCCATGAGCTTTTCGGTTTCCTGAGAGTTCACCGCCTCGATGGCACGCATATATTTCGGGTTGGGATACTTGATGAAATCGAAGTGCTGCTCTACACCCTTACCGTTCAATGTATTGCCTGTCTTGACGTCTTTCAGCTTCACCGTACAGCCTATATCGCCTGCATTGAGTTGCTCGACGGGGATACGGTTGGAACCCGCACAAGCAAACAGTTGGCCAATGCGTTCCTTTGAGCCTCTGTCTGCGTTGGTCAAGTCGTCGCCAACCTTGATAGAGCCACTCATTACCTTGAAGTAGCTTACCTCACCGATATGCGGTTCAACGGCAGTCTTGAAGAAATAAACAGATTCTGCGCCGTTTGGGTCGGGTGCAACTTCCTCGCCGCGTGTGTTATGCACCTTCGGCATCTCGCTGACGAAAGGCACAACGTTGCCCAAGAATTCCATCAGACGGCGCACACCCATATCTTTTCCGGCACAAACGCAGAACACCGGGAAGATGCTGCGTGCCACAAGACCCTTGCGAATGCCCTCGCGCATTTCGTCTTCGGTAAGCGTTTCGGTCTCGAAGAACTTCTCCATCAGCGTTTCGTCGTTCTCGGCAGCAGCCTCGACCAACGCTTTGTGCAGCTCCATCGCCTTGTCCATTTCCTCGGCAGGTATCTCTTCGATGATAGGAGAACCGCCTTCGGGTTTCCAACTGTACTTCTTCATCAGCAAGACATCAATGATGCTGTTGAAGCCTGCACCCGTTGCGGTTGGATATTGTATCTGTACACACTTTGAACCATAGATTTCCTTCATGCTGTTCATCACGTTGTCGAAGTCGCATTTATCGGAATCTAATTGATTGACTAAGAAGATTACAGGTTTCTTCAACTTCTCTGTATAGCGGAAGTTGTTTTGTGTTCCTACTTCAGGGCCGTACTGTCCGTTTATAAGTATAACGGCTTGGTCGGTAACGTTCAGTGCCGTTATCGCTCCGCCCACGAAGTCGTCGCTTCCCGGACAATCAATTATGTTTAACTTCTTATTGTTCCACTCAACATGAAAAACAGTAGAAAATACTGAGTAGCCATATTCTTGTTCTACTGGAAAATAGTCGCAAACTGTGTTTTTAGCTTCCACTGTGCCACGGCGTTTGATAATACCCGCGCCAAATAACATACTTTCGGCAAGAGTAGTCTTGCCGCTACCCGCACTGCCAAGCAATGCAATGTTCTTGATTTCGTTTGTCTGATATACTCTCATAACCACGATAGATTTAAAAAGGCTGTTTCTAAAAGGTCTACACGCAGGCAGCAATCTACTATAGATTTTGGTTTTAGAAGCCCACCTTTAGGTTGTTAGTATTATGTTCTGTGTCGAGCAATAAGCAGTACTTACTGCTACCGCCGTCTAAGTTAGGTATTTTCTTTCATACCACCAAAACTATTTACAACATTTTAGCAAAGTATTAAAAGATATTACTACTTTTGCAAGCAAGTAATTATCGTTCAGACATAATACATTATATTATATAATAAATGGCAGGACTCTATATCCATATTCCCTTTTGTGCAAGCCGCTGCATCTATTGTGGCTTCTACTCCACCCTGACGCCACGTGCAGAGAAAGCATCAGCCGTAGACTTGTACGTAGACGCACTATGCAAGGAAGCAGCAACACAAAGGCATTACATCTTCGGAGAAAAGTCCGCCCCTGCCGAACGCCTTGAAACCATCTACTTCGGAGGAGGTACACCATCGCAGCTGCATGCCCGCCACATCGAGAAAATATTCCGCTGCATTGCCGAAAACTATGCCGACAGAATGGCAAACTACGACGATATGGAAATAACCCTTGAGTGCAACCCCGACGATATAACCCCCGAATATGCCGAAAACCTTAGGCACCTGCCCATCAATCGCATATCAATGGGCGCACAGACTTTCTCGGACGAACGTCTGAAGTTTCTCCGCCGACGCCACAAAGCTGCCGATGTGCAGACCGCCATCGACCGTCTGCACCGTGCAGGTATAGAAAACATTTCCATCGACCTTATGTTTGGCTTCCCCAACGAAACCATAGAGGAATGGCAACTCGACATCGACAAAGCCATAGCCTTAGACGTTGAACACCTTTCGGCTTACAGCCTGATGTACGAAGAGGGCACTCCGCTTTACCAACTTCTGCAAAAAGGCAAAGTGAAAGATATGGACGAGGAACTCTATCGCACGATGTACGACACGCTTATCAACTGCCTTGCCCTCGCCAACTACGAGCAATACGAAATCAGCAACTTCGCCAAGCTCGCCCATACCGCCGTTTCTCCCTTCCGTTCGCGCCACAACAGTGCCTATTGGGCAAACAAACCCTATCTCGGCATAGGCGCATCGGCACACAGTTACAATCTTTCCACACGCCGTTGGAACATAGACAACCTGCAAGAATACATCGACGGCATTACAAACAACCGCCCCATCTACGAGGCAGAAAACATCGATGCCAACACGCACTACGATGATATGGTAACAACAGCCCTGCGCACGAAAAGCGGCATCGACCTTTCCGCATTGTCATCACCTTACAAAGAGCACATTGCAAAAGCCTCTGCCCCACTCGTTTCGCAAGGTCTGCTCGCCATAACCGACAACCATCTGCACCTTACACGCAACGGAATTTACGTCAGCGATTTCGTTATGAGCGAATTAATGTACGTTTAAAACCGCAGCAAATCATTTTTTTTAATTACCTTTGCACGCAGAACAAACAGAAATTTACATTTATGACAGAACAGGAATTTGAACAGCTTTGGCAAGCCAACCGCCAACAACAGCTCGCAAACGACGAAGAATACCAGCGCATCAAAAAAAGTTACACAGCATCGGGGTGGCTCGATTTCTTTGTGTCTATTGGCGGATTTGTTATCTGCAAAAAGTTTTTAGAGGGCTTTAACCTTGGCAGCGTATGGACATTTCTCCTTGCAGCCCTTGGAATGATTATCATCTCATACGGCTTCCGAATTATAAAAGCCAGACTAAGCAGCAACAAAACCCTTGTAGAAGTGGAGCAACGAATAAAAGAACAATACAAATCCACCTTGCATTAACACTCCCATAACAATATTTTAAATATGCTTCGCTGCCAGTATAGACTACGCTGAACACAGTAGAAGTTGAGTTGATATAACTCATTTTATGGGTAAAAAGAGAGCAATAATACCGTAAATATTTTTCACAAGTACATCTATCGTGTAACTTGTTTGCTACCAATACGTTGCAAAACCTATTGTTTTGCATTCCAAAAGCGGCTGTTTTGCGTTGCAAAAGCGTAGGTTTTGCAACGCAAAACAGCCGCTTTCGCAGTGTCAAATCGAGATTACCGTTTTTCATCATAATTATCATTACAAAACAAGGGCAATAAAATGGACAGCGTTTCCTTTAATAGATTTCTACCGAAACGTTACAAATTCGCTCCTTCTATTAATATAAGGTGGTTCAATAGTGGATAATAAAAAAGTCCGAAAGAATTATTTCTTTCGGACTTCCGAGGTGCCTAGCAGAATCGAACTGCTCTACACGGTTTTGCAGACCGTTACCTAACCGACCGGCCCAGGCACCCAAAAATTAGTCGACAAGATTAAAGCAATGCCTTAATTCGAGTGCAAAAGTAATAAGAAATATTCGTCTGACCAAATTTTTTATAAACTATTGCAAAAAGAATTTACTTTCTTGCGCGCTTGTATGTCGTTTCTTGCGCATCATTTGTTCCCGAATGGCACAGCCCGGGCAGCCTCCGCAGGCATTCCTTGTTACCTTTATAGTTCTGATTAGCATACGAACAGCATAAGCTATTGCGAGTGCTAAAACGATACCAACAATTATATATTGTATCATAGATACTCCTTTCTTTTTATACGGGCTGGTCTTCTACTCTGTCTGTAAACAAGTTTTCAGTTGCCTTCATTTCATCTTCATCGAACCATTGCGAAAGTTTGTTCTTTGCCTTTTGTTTTGTTTCGTTGTCTATGTTGCCCCAAACCTTTTGTAACACGTATATAAGTACTCCGAGGTCGTCGCCCAATCCGGCAAGCGGAATGGCGTCAGGAACAAAGTCGAGCGGTGTTATCAAATAGCCTAATGCCCCAACGATAAGGGCTTTATCTTTAATTGACATCTTGTTACTCTCCATAGAGTAATATAATATCAGTGCAGCATAAACCAATTTTGCTCCTGCCCGCTTCGCTATGCGTTGTATTTTCTCTATAAAGCCACTTTTGGTAAACTTCTCTTTATATTTGTTTAAATCAGGGATTTCCATATTATTTTTCCATTATGTATAATATAATAAAACGTAGTTGGCACATCGGGGTTAAAAGCGTTCCACCTTTTCCACGTAAGCACTGGCTTCCGGGTGTTCTTCTTTCGCACGTCTTATTTTGTTTCGTACTACTGCTTTCATCGTTATTTTGTAGATACCAAACAGCAATAAGCCTATGGCAACACCAAAAAGCACCGCCTGATAGCCTTTCACGGGCAGCGATTCTTCCGGGAAAGCCGATAACACTATAATGGGTAATGTTATCAGAACCCCTGCAATGGTGTATTGCGTGCGTTCTGTTCCCTCGCTGTCGAGCGCGGCTTGATAGTCGAATAGAAAGTCGTCTAATTCTTCTTGGCTCAGCTTTTCGTCCATTTGTGGGAAGTCAGGCTCGTTCTTATGATTTCTGATTTTGTTTTCAATCTGATGTTGAAAATCGTCTAATATGTATCTGTAGTCTTGAAATTCCTCCATAAAATCACAAAGAATAGTTTATTAATTCGTTTTTCCTGCAATGCTGTTACGCTGCCGGCAGGTAGGTTCCTCATCTTTTTCACAGCTCAACTCCCTCCCCGCGATGGGGGAGGCAGCGAGTGTGTGTAAAGCAGTACTTCTGTAAGCCGGGTCTTGTTTCCCTACCGTCTTTCGACAAGTACGGACGCCTGTCATTTATCTAACCGCCGAGTCGCCCCGTGCGTTTTAGCGTTCTACCCTCCGTTGTGCCTTGTATGGCTCGGGCGAGTAACCCTCAGACAACGGTTTACATGAACTTGCAGCTCCTGAACGGCACAGCCACGCAGTCGCCTGCGTGCTGGTAGTCTCTTACACTACCTTCTCACCCTTGCCTCGTTGCCAAGGCGGTTGTTTTCTTCTGCCTACATCTACTGTTGCCAATAGCTTTCATTTTCGGAAGCAGGATACTCTTTGCTGCCCGGACTTTCCTCTCGTGTCTTGCAACACCAGCGACAGTGCCGAAGTGCTGCCTTATGTTGCAAAGGTAACGCAAATATGCTAAACGCCAAAGCATAGCTTTATATTTTTTGTTAATATTGGTTCTTATAAGAATAATGTGCAACTTTAAAATAAGTTTGGAAAGTAGCTTGCGCATTACACAAAAGTGTAAAAATACGCAGTGAAATGGAAAGTTTATTCGTTTTTTTTTATAAATAATTGTTCTTTTCTTACCTTTGCAGGCAAAAGAAATAATACCGTCAGACAATGAAACGAAATATGTTATGAAAAAGTTTTATGCCATTTTTACAGCCCTGACACTGTTTTCTACTGTAGCAAAAGCGCAGCAGACCATTTGCGGTTGGGTAACCGACGAGCAGCGTTCGCCTATTGAGTATGCCAACGTCATTGCGCTTTCCGTGCGCGACTCATCGCTCGTTACGGGCGCAGTTACCGACAATGCGGGTAAGTTTCTGCTTACTTTGCCTGCCAATAGTGCCCAAGTCTTCCTGCGTGTTTCGGGCATTGGCTACGAACAGCGCAATGTTTCGCTGCCTCTTGCCGGCGATACCCTATTGTTGAAGTCTGAAGCCAAGGCGATGGAAGGCGTAACCGTTACGGCACAACGCCCCAAGATGGCGATTAGGAACGATGCCCTTGTTACCACGATTGTTGGTTCGGCGTTAGCAAAAGCAGGCTCGGGCAACGATGTTCTCAAGCATATTCCGTTGCTGACGGGCAAGGAAGGCAGCTATTCGGTTGTCGGACGTGGTGCAGCAGTTATCTATATAAACAACAGAAAGATAACCGACGCCACCGAAATAGAGCGTCTTAACTCGTCGGACATTAAGGACGTCGAGGTCGTAACCAATCCGGGTGCTCGCTACGATGCGACGGTGAGTGCCGTTATCCGCATTCACACGGTGCGAAAGGTAGGCGACGGCTTCGGTTTCGATGTACGCACGTCAGCTTATTATTGGGAAAACTGGGACACTTACAATCAGCTTAATATGTATTATCGCCGCAATGGTTTGGAGCTGACGGCTGGTTCGGCTTACAATATTAACAATAGTCTAAACAAACAAACCACTATAAACGAGGTGCAGACCGCCAATTTGTGGACCAACAAGTGGACAAGCGATAATCGTAATCGTAATACAAACAACAATTATACGCTTTCGGCAGCCTACGAGTTCAATGCCAACCACTCTGTTGGTGCGCGTTTCTTCACCAATTTGTTTGTTGGTGCAAACAATTTCCATGGTCATTTCTCTACCGATGTGCTAAAAAACTATATGCTCTACGACCATATAGAGTCACAAATTAGCGGTAGCTCTACTGCCATTCCTAATAAAAGTCTCTCGGCTTATTACGTTGGAAAAGTGGGAAAGATAGATATAGATTTCAATACAGACTACTATTACGGTAGAGAAACCGAACGCTATGCAACGACAGAGCAAAGCGCTAACTACGATAATCGTACGGTAACATCGGTCGGAATACATACAAACAAGTTCTTTGCAACAAAGCTGGTGCTCTCTCACCCGTTGTTTGGCGGTAGCCTGTCGGTTGGAAACGAGAACACTTTCACTAATCACGAACAGAATTATGTCAATCAAGAAAACGTGGTTCCCAGCACAGCATCAACCATTAAGGAGCGCAATAACGCTTTCTTCTTCGAATATAGCCGACCCACACCCATTGGTCAGCTTATGGCAGGATTGCGCTACGAGCACGTAAATTCTGATTATTACGAGCAAGGAGTGTATAGTCCAGCACACAGCCGTACCTACAACCAATGGTTTCCGTCGCTCACTTTCGCAACAAAGATAAAGGAAGTAGGCTTGCAACTCTCTTATTCGGCAAAGACATCGCGCCCTTCTTACAACCAGTTAGGTACGAACGTAGCGTATATGAACCGCTTTACGCGTCAGAGTGGTAACCCTACACTGAAGCCAGAAACACTACACAACATTACGCTTGTGAGCAGTTGGAGCTGGCTAACCTTTGTTGCCAACTACACACAGACACACAACAAAATTATGTATTGGAACGAACAAGAAAGCACTGATGAAAATATAACCAACTTGCGTTACCGCAATTTCAAAAGGTTTCCTGCCTTAACACTGAGCCTTACCGCAGCACCGACAATCGGAGTATGGTCTCCACAACTCACATTGTTCTGCCAAAAGCAATGGTTCAACATAGAACGCTTGGGCAGCAAGTTCTATTTGAACGAACCTGTATGGGGCATGCAGTGGGGAAACACGCTTGAGTTTAAACACGGTCTGACTGCCGAAGCTAACTTGAAAGTAACTTCTAAGGGCATCTCAGAGAATGTTAAAATTACAAGAAACAACTGTGCATTCGACTGTTCGATAAGAAAAGCATTCCTGAACGACCGCCTTTCTGTTACTGTAGGCGTAAACGATCTGTTCAATCGCTCCACCAATCAATTGTTGATTTATACGAATAACTTAAGTATGGATATGAAGCAAGAGTTAGATAGCCGAGATTTCTATGTTACTTTGCGCTATAAATTCAACACGGCACGTAGCAAATATAAAGGAACAGGAGCAGGACAGAGCGAACGTAAACGCTTCTAATCCACGACGAGTGCGCAGAAAATGCGTTTTCCACGCCCCATTTTCTCCGTTTTTCGGGGCAGAAAATACAATTTATATATACAGATATGAAGATAAAATTAAACCTGTTTATATTGTTCATTCTTTTATCGAACAGTATGTTTTCTCAATCCATTAAAATTACAAACCATTATGGAAGCGAAAACAAAGAGATTCAAGACCTGATTGATTTTGAAAGTATTTACATAGAACAATTGAGCTTTGAAGGAGAAACACTTAAAGGGAAATCGTATCAAATAGCACTCGAAGAATACATCGAAGGCAGATTAGCCCATACCACAATGCTTTTCGATGGTACGGAAAGCGATTATTTCAAGATTTCATCAAGCAAGGAAACCGTGAAGTTTTTCTTTAAATTCAGTGAAGACAAACTGAAGATATTCATTCGAGGGAATAGGTTCGGAAGCAAGAAATCCTATTTTCACCTATCAGGCGATTATGAGAAATATGCCTTAAAAGACTTCTTCGGAAACAAGAAAGAACTTTTGGTTAGCGGTTCAAGCAAGACAACAATCTTTGCAATAATAACTCCGACAATCCATGAGGACGGTTCAGCCTCTTATTGCGAAGTTGTTCAAGCAAACGAAAAGCCCGAAAAACTTGGCGAGAAGTTTAAAATACCACACTACTTCTTGCTCACCATAACCTTTCAATAAGCAACTTCTCTACCTACTGTTGGACTCTGCGACCGAACAAACGCACATTGCTTGTGGCCAGAATAGCATTTATATTGTAGTATCTTTTAAAAAGGTGTGTCAAAAGTCAGATTTGACACACCTTTATAATGCTGGTAACTCTCCAAGAAAGAGAATAACAACAGTTTCCGAATGTACTTTTTTAGTATAAAATTCTGCAAGTCTTATACTGTGAAAGTACAAAACTTGCAGAAACATACAATCAAAAGGAGTATAATTGCTTATAAATCATTGAAATAACTCCTTTTTAAAGGACGACTACCGTAGAATGCACGTTATGCCTTCTTTGTTGCAGCCTTCTTCGTGGTAGTTGTCTTTGCTTTCGTTGATGCAGACTTTGCCTTCGCTTTTCCAGTTTTCTCATAGCCTGCAGATTGTCCTAACTTAGCACGCAGCTTGTCGCTTTCGCTTGCCAACTTCTCTGCCTTGGCTTTCAGCAACACAATCTCCTTGTCTTTCGTTTCTATTTCGGTTTCCTGATTGTGTATCGTAGTAAGCAAGGCATTCAGTTCCTCGTTGTCTATATCGGCAGGATAAAGCGCATTTACCCGACTCATGAAGTCGCCCAGAATGTTCATATAGTTGGTGAAGGCATCGAACGGCGTACTGTAAATACCACGGTCTACACCTACAGGCACAGGTTTCGTACTCATGGCACTGAAGTTATCGCTTGCCTGAAGATAGTCCCAGTCCTGATTAATGCGTGGGTCGTTGGCAATGCGCACTCTATCGGCGATGCTGTACAGCTTGTTGAAAGCTTCGCGTTGCATGGGGTTTCCAAGCCATGTACTTATGTCTCGTTCTTCGTCGCGCCAGCTTAACGGATAGGGAACATCGAACTCGTCCACGCTCTTGGCACGCTCGCAAATCTCCGTTGGAGTAGAGAAGGATATTCCTCGCTGTCGTGCGCATTCGGGCAACGCCTTGAAGAACTCGAGTATATTGCTGTGCAAAGGTTGCTCGATGCCCAGTGCCGTGAGGTTCATAAAGATGCCGTAAATCTGCTCTTCGGCTGGCTGAGCTGCCATTTCGTCAATGTAATTGTCGGCAAACAGTGGATACCCCTCCCACTCCGAGTTGTTGAATCGGAGCGAAATATCGTCGCTCAGGTTTACATCGCGCAGGATTAGTTTCAGCTGCGGTGCGAGTGCACAATGGTAAAGATAATGCGGACTGCGCCAACCCAATGCGTGTTTTGCACCTTCCGTAATCATTCCCTTGAACTTCATCTCGGCAGCCATTCGCCCTATCTCGTCGCTGTATATAAGCGAAGAGTTGCGCAGCACCTTCGGTGTGTAGCCAAAATACTCCTTAATCTTTTTGCTCTGTCGTTTTACTTCGGCTTTGAAGCTGTCTTCATTTCCCAACGAAGCCAGGCCGTGCGAATAAGGTTCGGCAAGAAATTCCACACAACCTGTCTTGGCAAGCTCTTGTACCTTCTCTATTACTTCAGGTGCATACTTTTCCAAACTCTCTATGCCCACACCCGAAAGGCAGAGTGCCACCTTGAAGTAACCGTTGCTGTCTTTTATCATTTGCAGCAGCGTGTCGAGCGCAGGAACGTAGCTTCGCTGCACAATATCTGTAATGCTGCGTTCGTTTTCGTAGTCGTCGTAATAATAATGATCGGTTCCAATGTCGAAGAAACGATAACGACGCAGGTGTATAATCTGATGTATCTCGAAATATAAGCAAATTGTTTTCATTGTCTTTTGTTTTAATGTTGTTGAATTTAAGTAATGCTGTCGTTCTCGCTTAACTGTTCCAGCCCAACGTGCGCAGATATAGTTTGCGAATTAACGTACCTACCTTCTCCCACGTTATATTGTTTACCTCTCGTATGCCTTCTTCTGCCAAATAGTTGAACAGGCTTTCGTTGTGGCAGATAGAATAAATGGCATCTGCCATAGCTTCTATGTCCCAGTAATCTAACTTTATACAATTGTGCAGAATTTCGGCGCAACCGCTCTGTTTAGATATAATGGTTGGCGTTCCGCATTGCATTGCTTCCAGCGGCGAAATACCGAAAGGTTCGCTCACCGACGGCATGACGTAGACATCTGATGCTTTCAGGCATTCATACACTTGGTTGCCTTTCATGAAACCTGGGAAGTGAAAGCGGTCGGCAATACCTCGTTCGGCAGCCAGCATTATCATTTGGTTCATCATATCGCCCGAACCTGCCATGCAGAAACGAACGTTGCGCGTACGTTGCAACACCATGTTGGCTGCTTCTATAAAGTATTCCGGCCCCTTCTGCATCGTGATACGTCCAAGGAAAGTTACGATTTTTTCTTTTCCTTTGTGTGAAGGTCGAGGCATGTTAGCCACCTCTTCACGCAACGGATAGACGGCATTGTGCACAGTAAACACCTTGTCGGGGTTCTGATAATAGTGCTTGATAACTATCTGCCGTGTAAGTTCCGACACGCACATGATGCAGTCGGCATTGTCCATACCGTCTTTTTCTATTGCATAAACGGTAGGGTTTACCTTTCCTCCCGACCTATCGAAGTCGGTGGCATGTATGTGAATGCAGAGTGGTTTGCCCGATACCTTCTTGGCGTGAATACCAGCCGGGAAGGTAAGCCAGTCGTGGGCGTGGATAATGTCGTAGTCCAACGTGCGTGCCACCACACCTGCTATAATGGAATAGTTGTTTATCTCCTCGGTCAGGTTTGGGGGATAACCGCCGGCAAACTCCATTGAGCCTATATCGTTTACATTCATATTGCTGAAATCGGCATAGATATTATTGCGCAATCTGTAATATAGGTCTGCATCCATAATGTTGCCCAGTCGATTTCGCAGATAGCCATCGTCGATGTTGCGATATACAATAGGCACACAGTTCATAGCCACGATATTGGCGAAAGTTTTGTCTTCATCGCCAAAGGGACGTGGCAGGCAGAGCGTAGTTTCTATGTCGCCTTGTACGTGCAGCCCCTCAGAAATACCAAAATTAGCAGTCGCCAATCCGCCAAATACATGTGGTGGGTACTCCCAACCGAACATTAATACTTTCATGTTGTGTCCTCCTAATCTTAATATTTATACTTTTCGAGTAACGCCAACGTACGCAACACTTCGCCAACATTCATTGCAAACGAGATGGCTCCACGTCCAGGATAAGGCGGATTGCCATCGAAAAACTCGGGAATGGTACCTAAGCAGTGGTTCATAACCTCGTCTTCATAACCAATAAGTTGTCGTTCTACAAAGCTCAGACGAGTGCGTTTGTACAATTTAAGACATGCTTCGAGATAGAAGCACCCTAACCAGGGCCATGCAGTTCCCTGATGGTACACACGTGTGCGATGTTCTCTGTCGCCTACACAGATGGGCGCATATCCTCCACTCTTTGGTGAAAGCGACCGCAGACCTTTTGGCGTAAGCAGCTCGCGTGTGCAAATGTCTACCACCCCTCGTTTCTGACTTTGATCCAAAGGCGAGTAATCGAGTGCCGCAGCCATTATCATATTTGGTCGGACACTCCAGTCTGCCATGTTGCCGTCTACATAATCGTACAAGTAACCGCAGTTGTTCAAGAACGTATTAACGAATGCAACCTTGCAATTTACAGCCATTTTCTCTAAGTGTGTGGCATATTCGGCTTGAGGAGTTTCGCTGAACAGCCATGACACGAACTTAAGGTCGTTGTACCATAGGGCATTAAACTCTACGATATAGCCAGACCGTGGATTTACGGGCTTACCGTCTATCATGCCGTCCATCCATGTTATAGCCTTATTCTTGCCGTCTGCATACAGCAATCCGTTTGTATCTAATGAAAGATTCGGATGTTTCCCGCTTTCAATATAGTCCATTATATCGTGCAAGAGGTTGCCGTAGAGTTTCAGGCAATTATCTTTCCCTGCCTCTTTGGCATACTGCTGAATGGTCCACATGCACCAAAGCAACACGTCTGGTTGGTCTATCCCTTCGATATCTACCGTTACATGTTCGTTGTTCATGAACTCCCGCAAGCCCCGCCCGGCTGTTTTCATCACCAATTCAAAGTAGTTTTGCTCTTCTATACAGAGTGTAAGACCTGGCAATGCTACAAACTGGTCGCGGGCTCTGCACTTAAACCACGGATATCCTGCAAGTATGTAGCGGTCGTCGTTCTTCTTCCGGTTGTGGAACTGGTGGGCAGCATTCACAAGACAATGGAAGAAGTTGTCGCGTGACTGTCGGGCTTCAACCTCCTTGTCGAAGAGTCGCTTCAAGGTCGAAGTCTTTATTTCCGACGTCGAGCCTGAGAAAACAATGCTTTCTCCCTTCCGTATCTTCATTTCAAAATAACCGGGAACATACAGGTCTTCATCGGAATGATAGCCGCGGGATTCTTCTTTCGGATACTCCAAACCTCTGTACCAATAGGGTTCGTAATGAAACTCGTTGTCTTTTGAAAACTGCATATACAGTTGCGGATAGCCTTCATAAAGACAAGTGGCTATTCCATTCTCAACATTATGGTATTCGCGGTTTATGGCACTATTCTCATGGGTAAACTCGCGCACGCTCCTGAAAGCAAGGAAAGGGCGGAACTGCAACAGAGTCGTGCCTTGTCCCTCTAATAAAGTGTAGCGTACGAGTATGCGTTCTTCGTAGTGCTGGAACACAACTTCCTTTTTCAGCAATGCACTGCCCACTCTGTATATAGTGGTAGGTACCTTGTCGCAATTAAACTCACGAATGTACTTGTGCCCGTTCGGACTGTAATTTCCTCCGTGATACTTATGCAATCCAAGGTTGAAGGCTGCCCCATGCTGTATCACCGTTGGGTCGAGCGAACTCAACAGTACATGGTTCTCGCTGTCGAGCCCGGGCACTGGCACTACTAATAGTCCGTGATACTTCCGTGTGTTGCAGTCTACAATGGTCGAGCAAGAATATGCTCCCGACCGATTGGTTCGCAATAACTCTCTCGGTAGCGAATCCTGTAAGTTCGTCATCGAAGCTTTTTCAAATTTAAGGTATCCCATATATCTCTCGGTTTTATGCCTATATTTAGTTGTTATAAACTTTCGTTTTATTGTGTGTAGTATGCACTATGTGTTTGTAATGTTGTTCAAAGTTACAAATATTATTTGTAAACAAGCATTTTAATATATTTTTTAATATATTTTATTGCTTGGTTTATATTGTAAAGGCACACAATAACAATTATTGTATGTTGAGGTATTACTCCTATCGGAATCGTAAGACGATTTACCCTATTCATAAGCAGTCTTTGCAGCCTGAACAAGTTGTATCTGACCATCAAAAAACAGAGAGATTTCTTGCACACTGAAATCAATGAGAAATTGAACAAAGACAATGTACAAAATCGTCTTTTGTAATGAGCTATAAATCAATATGATAAGAGAAACAGAATGTCTTGAACATTATTTGCTCGTGGCACTACTAAGTGCTGTTTTTATCTTAACTGTGTTTAGCTTTTTACAAGTCATATACATAGTATTATCATTGCAATGGAACAGTACTAAAGTGTTCTGCACATTGAAACAGAAATAATTGAGAGACCCCGCTGTCCGTACAAGAACAGCAGGGTCTCTTAATTTATGTCTGTCTGGTCAGATCTACTTCAGAATGACAGCTCCGTTTTCTTAAGCCGCAAACAATATTACTCGGACAATGGAACTGCGAAGTAAGCTTTCTTTCCAGTAGGATAAATACCCTGAATGTAGAGTACCGGGTCGCTGCTGGTAGAGGCAGATTTCACAATCTTCTGCAATGCATCGATGGAATTGACCGTCTGGTCGTTAACCTTCTGAATGATGAAGCCACGGTTGATGCCTGCATTGCGCAATGCGCCACCATTCACTTTCAATACTTCAAGACCGTACTTTATGTTCAATTGCTTCTGCATTGCCTCGGTTACAGGACGGAACTGTCCGCCAAGCACATCAATATCGGCTTGCTCTATAGGCTTTGTAGTGCCCTGCGCATTCTTCAGAGTAACAGTCTTTGTCATCTCTTTCTTATTGCGCAAGAATGTTATTGAGGCCTTGTCTCCGGGACGTTTGCTGTTGAGAAGCTGCTGGAGCTCTGCCATTTTCGTAACTTTCTTGCCATCGAACTTTGTAATGACGTCTTTGCTGTGTAGTCCAATCTCTGCACCGTTACCATCTTCGTTTACCTTGTCTACATAAACACCTTCGTTTGTGCCAAGGTCTACGTTCTTTCCCTCTTCTTTCTGTGCATTAATATAGTTGATAACGTCGCCACCTTGAATGCCTAACATTACACGCTGCACGCTACCATACTTCTTAATGTCTTCTACCACTTTATTCATAATGGCTGTTGGAATAGCGAAGCCATAGCCACTGTAGGCACCTGTCTGCGAATAAAGCATAGCATTAATACCCACCAATTCGCCTTGTACATTTACCAATGCACCACCAGAGTTGCCTTGGTTAATGGCAGCATCTGTCTGAATAAAGCTTTCTACACCCTGTGTTGCACCCAGTCCACGAGCCTTCGCACTAACAATACCTGCTGTAACAGTGCTGTTCAGATTGTATGGGTTGCCCACTGCAATTACCCATTCGCCTACCTTCAGATTGTCGGAATTACCAATTGGCAAAGTAGGAAGGTTCTTTGCATTTACCTTAATCAGAGCAAGGTCTGTGCTCTTGTCCGTTCCTACTACACGAGCAGAGAACTCACGGTTGTCGTTCAAAGTAACCGTTAGCTCGTCGGCACCCTCTACAACGTGGTTGTTTGTTACGATGTAACCATCAGGAGATATAATAACACCGCTACCCGTTATGCTTCGCTTCGGTGTTTGTATTTGCTGCTGACGTGAACCGCCACCAGGATTACCGAATCCAAAGAAGTCGAAGAATCCGCCAAACGGGTCGTCGGGTACTTCTACGGTCTGCGTTTTTGAATTCTGCGCATTCTTGATATGGACAACGGCAGGCAATGCCTTTTCGGCAGCATAAGTAAGGTCAACCGGTTGTCCTGGTACACTCGACGAAGTTTCTGCAGCATACACTTTGATGAAAGCTCCTGTAGAGAACGTCAGTGCAAGCATGCAAGCTGCACCAACAAAAAACTTTTCAATCTTTTTCATACTCTCTTTATCTTATTAATTAACATTATTGTCATCACAATCCAACCGAACCCTACGCACTTATTGGACATAAAGCACGCATTAATTCATTCTGTTGGTTGGCTCAACCAATTCTTTTAGTCATTTTAGCCGTGAAAGCGTATGCAAATATAAGCCCAAATTATGGAAATGTGCTAATCTGTCAGTTTTCTTTATCCGTATTTAACAATTACAAAAGCCAACTTAACCAATGTTCATTAGATTCGTAGTAATTTTTACATTCATTCAATGTAACGTCTATCATAGAAAAAAAGAGCTAAACCTCGACAGGCTTAGCTCCTAAGACTTAAATATCCAGGTCTGGTGCTTTCTCTGTACCTTCAGCAGCAGCAAACTTTGTCATCTTATCGAAACCAAACACACCAGCCAACAAAGAATTAGGAAAGTGTCTGACTGTCTGATTGTATGCTTGCACAGACTCATTGTATTTCTTGCGCGCTTCGTTTATACGGTTTTCTGTTCCTTCTTCCTGAACTTGTAAAGCTTTAAAGTTCTCTCTTGCTTTCAGTTCGGGATACGCTTCTGCCACAGCTATCAGACGAGAGAAAGCCTGCGCCACTTGATTCTGTGCTGCTTCAAACTGTTTCATCTTCTCGGGTGTCAAATTGTCAGCATCAAGATGAACTTGCGTTGCAGCATTGCGTGCCTTTGTTACAGCATCGAAGGTCTCTCTCTCATGCTTCGCATATGCTTTCACTATCTTTACCAATTGTGGCATCATGTCGGCTCTACGCTGATATTGTGCCTCAACATTACTAAGAGCAGTTGTTGCAGCCTCTTGCTTGTCCACCATTCCATTATAACCAGAAAAGGCCCATAAGCCTATAATAACTACAATCGCTATTACAATTAAAAGTGCTTTATTCTTCATATCTTTTCATTTTAAATATTATTTCTTCCACCTTATTTATTATATATACTACCAGCCGCCACCAGCACCACCGCCGCCAAAGCTGCCGCCACCGAAACTGCCGCCAAAGTGTCGGTCGTTCATGTGTCCAGGATTACCCCAGAAAATGAAAGGGCCATCACCACGGTTTCTACCTCCACGACCATTATTATTTTTACCTTTTACCGACCATATTACCCAGAAGAACACGACAGCACAAACAATGCTAATTGCAATGGCGCCATCGGCATCATCTTCTTTCTTTTCAAGTCCAGTGGTTCCCGTCTTAAACTTAGTGTAGATGGCTTTTGCAGTAGACAGCATTGCCTCGTCCACATCGCCATTGCGCATATTCCGCACAATGCAGGCTCGGGCAATGTCGTCGCAATCCACATCAGTCAAGTCTCCTTCCAATCCTTCGCCTGGTGCAATAAAGTATTTTCTATCGTCTACTGCAACCACAACCACCAGTCCTCTGTCAGACTTCCTATCGCCTACCCCATATTTATTGCCAATATCTTGTGCGACACGGAAAGGATCACCATTCTCTACGTGTGGCACAACAGCAAACACGGTTTGGATACCAGCTTCTTTCTCTAACCTGGCAATATAATAATTGGTAGAGTCGCGCATGGCATCAGACATCAACCCTTCAGGGTCGCAAACATATTGCCTTGCGTCTTTAAGATGTACCATTGGTATATTGTTGGCATTCCAGTCTTCTGCTACTGCTTGGAAAGTAAATAGAAGAGAAAAGAATAATATAACTGTCGCTCTGTTCATGTGTGCAAAGATAGCAAAAAAGATTGAAAGCAAAAGACGACTATAAAGAAAACGTTTGCTTCGCCACAATTCTCGCCTTGCAAGATACTAAATCTTCCATCGGCGACAAACATCATTCTGACGACTGTCGGACCCGCGGAGCACGACTGTCGGACTCGTGGGGTACGAAAGTACATTTCGTCGATATTAACAATTACAGTCCTTGCTTAATGATTTTTAAGTCCTGACTTTCCATGGGGTCTATCATTCCAGTATGATTTTCCTACCTGTGTTTAATTATTCAGCAGGTATTACAAACAAGTGTCTATTGGTTCAGTCAATGTAGCAAGAAAGCTATCTCTTCAAACCATTAAAAGCCAGTTCGCGAACAATCAGAATTTAGTTCGCGAACTGTTTTTTAGTCTCCCCAATCAGCGCTTTTTGTGATATAACTTCTCGGATTGCTATACGATATGTCACTAATTGCGTCTTTCAGCAAGACTATCCACATTTAATTCAAGATTTATCTAATGTCTTTGCATAGATTAAAAAAAATAACTATATTTGTAGCCGAATAGCCAAACAATTAATAATAGTAATCAAACGCCCCAGCCTCAGCAAGGCGTAACTCTTTGAATAAAAGGGGTCATGGAGAGGCATTTTTAGTAATGAAAAACAATTTACTTAAAAACATGTATGCAGCAATTGTTGCATTGTTTGTTACAGCTTTCGCCCTGCCACAGCAATTGCAGGCTGAAAACTACAATCTGTTGATTAATGGAAAGCGAGTAACATCAGAGAACTGTGGCGACCTTACAACCATAGAAGGCGTAAAAGGTAAGGTTGCTTACGACGCTGCAAGCAATG